>QZIJ01000109.1 GCA_003598975.1 Anaerolineaceae bacterium
GCTGGTGGAGGTGCTGCGGGCGCCGGGCTACGTGCGCTACGTCGACGACTTCGCGCTCTTCATGGCGTTGAAAGAGTCGAACGGAGGCGGTGCTTGGGATGGTTGGCCCGCGTCTCTTCGTCAAGGCGAACCGTCTGCGCTCGCTCAGGCCCGAGTCGATTTGGCGGATTCCATCCAGCGTTTTAAGTTTTACCAATTTCTCTTCTTTCAGCAATGGAATGCTTTGCGCGCCCACGCCAACTCGCGCGGCGTAAAGATCATTGGCGACATTCCAATTTTCGTCGCCTACGACTCTGCCGATGCGTGGGCCAACCCCGAATTATTTTTCTTCGATGAGAATCGGTTGCCTACCGTCGTTGCAGGCGTCCCACCAGACGGCTTCTCGCCGACCGGCCAACTGTGGGGCAATCCGCTTTACGA
Organism: Anaerolineaceae bacterium; assembly: GCA_003598975.1. Taxonomy (GTDB): domain Bacteria; phylum Chloroflexota; class Anaerolineae; order Anaerolineales; family Villigracilaceae; genus Denitrolinea. The sequence goes on from QZIJ01000109.1 coordinate 421, forward strand.
TTGGCAGAAGCACAAAGAGACAGGCTTTGCCTGGTGGCTGGCGCGTTTCCGCGCCACGCTCGCGCAGGTGGACATCGTCCGCCTCGACCACTTCCGCGGTTTTGCGGGCTATTACGAAATCCCTGCCAGCGACAAGACCGCCGAACACGGACGCTGGATGCCCGCCCTCGGCGCGGAGTTGTTCGCCACGATGAAACAATCCCTTGGCGAGTTGCCGATCATTGCCGAAGACCTCGGGCTGATCACCGAAGACGTGGTCGCATTGCGCGATGGGAACGGTTTCCCTGGCATGAAGATTCTGCAATTCGCCTTCTCTGGCCCCGACAACGATTTTCTGCCGCATCATTTCCGAGAGAATTGTGTCGTTTACACGGGCGTCCACGATAATGACACCACGCGCGGCTGGTACGAAACCACATCGGAAAAAGAGCGCGAGTATGCCCTGCGTTATCTTGGATTGAAGACAAGCAAGAACATGGCAAAGGAATTTCCCGCCCACCTCATCCGCGCCGCGTGGTCATCGGTGGCTCTCTTTGCCCTTGCCCCCATGCAGGACTTCCTCGCCCTCGGTGGGGAGGCGCGTTTCAACTATCCCTCCCGCCTCGGCGGCAACTGGGACTGGCGCATGGACGCGTCCGCACTGACGGATGAACTGCGCGACCGAATCCGCGAATTGAATTATTTGTATCAGCGGTAAAATAAAGTACCAGGTTTCTTGAAGAAACCTGGTACTCAAAGGAAACCCTCATGACAATCACAATCGCACTCGCAGGTAAAGGCGGCGTCGGCAAGACAACCGTTTCAGGAATGGTCATCAAATGGCTGGTCCAGAACCAGCCTGAAAGCATCCTTGCCATTGACGCGGACCCCTCATCCAACCTCAACATGGTACTTGGTCTCGACCTCGAGTGGACGGTTGGCGATATTCGCGAGGATATGCTTGGGCAGGTCAAATCCTCGCTGTTGGGTGGCGGCGCGGCCATGGGAGCGTTGCCTGGCGGCATCAATAAACGCGATTATCTGGAATATCACGTCCAGTCCGCTCTTGCGGAAGGCTCCCGTTTCGACCTGATCGCCATGGGACGCGGGGAGGGGCAGGGCTGTTACTGCGCGGTCAACCACAACCTGCGCGAAGTCATTGATGGGATGAGCAAACACTACGCCTATGTGGTCATTGATAATGAAGCGGGCATGGAACATCTCTCCCGCCGCACCACGCGTGATGTCCAGCACCTACTCATCGTCAGTGACCCCACTCGGCGCGGACTCGTCGCCGCCCAACGAATTGCCGATATGCGGAAGGAGTTGGATATTCGTATCGAGAACGCCTACCTGATTCTCAACCGCCTGCCCGGTGAAATGCCCGCTGACCTGAAATCATTTATCGAAAAAATGGATGTGCCTTTGCTGGGAACGATCCCTGCGGATGCGGAACTGACTTCCTTCGAATTTTCGGGAAAGCCTTTGGTTGACTTGCCCGACGAGTCGCCTGTTTACCAGGCCGTTGCTGAAATGATGGTGAAAATTCTGAATTAGAGCGCGGCTTGCGTGTAGCCAGTATTACTATTTAGTTTCTACTAAGAAGCAAACAAATCCAGCAGTGTCTTTGCTGGATTTGTTCATTGCCAAATCAATGGCGACACCGAAAACGATACTACTTGTGTAAATTCTTCGCCGCGATGAAACTCAGGCCGTTGGCGGTCAGGTCCCAGGCGGTGTGATTGGCGGCCTTGACCTTCTCCATGAAGTTGAGTTGCAGATTGTTCCAGTCACCGCTCTCGATGACATCCTGTTTTGTGCGGAAGTATTCGAGGATGTCAGACGGGTGGGCGAGGGTGGCTTCCACTTCAGGGTCGCCGCCTTCGTGTTTGGCGGCGATGTTCGCCACGTGGTCAGCGATCTCCACCAGTTCAGCGCGGCGATTGTAAGGTTGGACGACGATGCTCTTCCACGTTTCGACAATGTGATGCTCGAAGCGGACCACCTTCTCGAAGCCGAGCGCCTTGCGGAAATCTGCGGTCAGTTCCATCGTTTTGTTATTGACCGAGTTCGACCAGTTGAATCCGATCAGCGGACTCGTCCCGTCGTCGCGGCTGAACAGTTTCGCCATCGCCATGATCCACAGCGCGTTGTAGGGATTGTCCGCGCCGAAGTAGACCGAGATCTTGAACTGGATGTTTACGCCGATGCGGTAGAGCATGAATGCCAGCAGGATCGTCCCCGCGTTAAAGTTGAGCACGTGCTGGACGCCGAAGTTGGTGTAGTAATACAGGAACTCATCCAGCCATTGCAGGGCGTGTTCGTTGGGCTGGCCGATTCCGCCAAAGTAACCCGTGATCGTGGCGGGTCCGCCCAGGTGCGGGTTGGAGCCGTCAGTTCCTTTCGTGTCCAGCGTCTCGACGAAGGACGCGCCGATAATGTCCAGCGCGGCGACGATGGCGGGCAGGTCGCCATCCGCCTCTGACTCTTTCATACCGCGCACGGCGATGAATCGTCCAGGGACGAGCGTCTTTTCAGAGATGGCGCGCTCGACCATGGGACGAATCCACGGGAAGTATTGCAGGGCGGAGACTTCGAGCGTGACCGCGTACTTGTCCTTGAATTTGGTTTTATCCGCCGCTTCGCCCATGACCTTTCGGCGGTAGTCCGCTACCGAGATGAACGCGCCCCTGTCGCGCTGTTCGATAAGCCACTTCAAATCCTTGAGATGATCGGGCTGTCGCTCTTCCACCAGTTTGAAGAGATTCTCCATCTTGCGCGCCGCTTTGTGCTTGCGGTTGATCTCCGCGGGCGTGCCGTATTTTGCCACCACCGCGAAGAAGTCTTTCATGATCTGCGATTCGGGATCGAGCAAAACGGAGTTGACGGCTTTCAGTTTTTCGGGCGAGATCTTGAGGGATTTTTGGAAGTCGGTCATTTTGTCTCCTTGGGTAAGGTATACAGGTATTTAGGTACACAAGTACACAGGTGATGTGTTTACGTGTTTACCTGTGTACTTGCCTGCTTTACTTCAACATCTTCTTGAGCTCTTCATATTCAGCATCGGGCATGCCGAACCAATTGTCAGGCTGCGGGAACTGGCCGCCGATGACTTCATCGTGGTAGTTCTTCAGGCCGTTGAGGATGACCTCGCCCGCGTTGCCGTAGACTTTCGCCATCTTCGGTTTGAACTTGGGATAAAGGCCAAACATGTCGTGGTAGATGAGCAATTGGCCGTGCGCCTTCGGTCCCGATCCTAGCGACATGATAATGCAGTTCTCGGCGCGCTCGGTGATGAGTTGGCACAATCGATCAGGGACGAGTTCGAGCAGAATCGCGAACGCACCTGCTTCTTCGAGGGCTTTGGCGTCATCTGCGATCTTCTTCGCCAGCGAGGCGGATTTGCCTTGTAAGCGGAAGCCGCCCAACGAGGCGACGGATTGCGGCGTCAGCCCGAGGTGGCCGATGGCGGGAATCCCCGCGTCCACAATGCCTTTGATGCGGTCAGCCATCGCCGCGCCGCCTTCCAGTTTGATGGCGTCGCATCCCGCCTCAGCCATGAATCGTCCTGCGTTGCGGATTGCATTCTCCACCGAGTCCTGGTAGGTCATGTAGGGCATGTCGCCGACGACGAACGCAGTCGGCGCGCCGCGTCGGACGGCCTGCGCGTGGCGGATCATATCGTCCATTTTGACGGGCAGGGTCGAGTCGAAGCCGAGCATGGTCATACCGAGGCTGTCGCCGACCAGGATCATCTCGATGCCCGCCTGTTCCTGCAAATAGGCGGTGGGATAGTCGTAGCACGTTAGCCAGGTGATGGGTTCGCCCTTCTCCACTTTATTGAAGAGATAGGGCAGAGCGATCTTCTTGCGGGGTTCAGACATTCTGCCTCCTTGAAATTGGGTTATGAGTAGTATAGACGAAATGCAAACGCGGCGCAATTGACGAAAATCACGAATTGTCTTGCAAAATCGAAACCGCCGCGATAGGCATGGTTCCCTAAACACGGGTTGTGGTATCCTTGCCTCATGTCATCGCTCCTCCGCCTTCGCACCTTCATTCGTCCATATATCCCCCAAATCGTCCTAAATCTGATTTTACTGTTGGCTATCACCGCCCTCTCACTCTACGTCCCGCGCGTCATTCGACAAGTGGTGGATGTGGGATTGGCCGCGGGCGCGGGCGACGCGTTGATTCGCTCCGCTCTCGTTCTTTTCGGACTTGGGCTGGGCACGGCGATTCTAAATCTCGGTCATCGCTATCTGTCGGAATGGATCGCGGCGCGCATCGGTTACGACCTCCGTAACCGCCTCTACGACCACATCCAGCGGCAGGCTTTCACGTATCACGACCATACCCAGTCGGGACAGCTGATCTCGCGCTGCATCGAAGACGTGAGTGCCATCCAGCGCTTTGCGGGTTCAGCAGTTATCGAGACGATTCAATTCCTTTTGTTGACGGTCGGCATTCTCTGGTTGATGACCGCAGATAATTTGAAACTGGCGGTGATCTCGCTCCTGCCGATGATTCCTCTTGTGTACCGCGCTCTCGAATTCGGGACGCGCATCGGCGGCCTGTTCTTCAAAGTGGACAACGCCGTGGGCGAAGTCTCGAACCGCTTGCAGGAAAACGTTAGCGGGGTGCAGGTTGTCCGCGCTTTCGCCCGCGAAGATTACGAGATCGGACGGTTTAATTTTGCCAACAAGGAAGTCTTCAAACATTGGGTCAACGTGATTGACCAGTGGGCGCGCATCATGCCGCTCTCCAATTTCCTGATCGCGCTTGGTACGATTCTCCTGCTCTGGTTTGGCGGCCCGATGGTTCTCGAAGGGGAAATCACTCTTGGAGCGCTGGTCGCGTTCAACTCGTATATCCTCATGCTTGGTGCGCCCGCGCAACAATTGACCCAACTCGTCAACGCCGCGGGTGAAGCCACGGCGGGCGCGCAGCGCGTCTTTGAGGTGCTCGATCACCCGTCAGAGATTCAGTCTCCGCGCGGGGCGGGGGACGCAGGTCAGTTGCGGGGAGAGGTCGAATTCGAGGGGGTGGGACTGAGTTACCAGGATGAAAGAATCCACGCGTTGGACGGGATCAGCCTCAAAGTCGAGCCGAATCGCATCGTCGCATTGATGGGTCAGACGGGTTCGGGGAAGACCTCGCTCGTGAATCTCATCCCGCGCTTTTACGATGTCACGCAGGGACGCGTCCTCGTGGACGGGCGCGACGTCCGTGAGCTGGATCTGGTCTCGTTACGTCGTCAGATCGGAATCGTCCTGCAAACCTCGTTGCTTTTTTCTGATTCGATCCGTGCCAACATCGCCTACGGACGCCCCGATGCCACCGAGGAGGAAATCTTCGCCGCCGCCCAGGCCGCGCAGGCGCACGAATTTATTTTGGAATTACCACAGGGATACGGCACAGTGGTGGGCGAGCGCGGTGTCACGCTTTCGGGCGGACAGCGCCAGCGCGTGGCGATTGCGCGCGCCCTGCTGATGAACCCGCGCATTTTGATCTTGGACGACTCCACCTCCAGCGTGGACACGCAGACCGAGAAACTGATCCAGTCCGCGCTCGATCAACTGATGGAAGGGCGCACTACCTTTGTTATCGCGCACCGCCTCTCCACCGTCCGCCGCGCCGACTTGATCGTGGTGATGGACAAGGGATGCATCGTCCAGCGCGGTACACACAAAGACTTGCTCAGGCAGAAAGGCCTGTATCGCAAGATTTACGACTTGCAATTGAAAGGCCACGAAAAATTTACCGAGGAGATGGAAGAGTTGGGGCAAAAAGAATTTGTCGAGGCGCACAGGAGAAGTGAGGAGTTGAGATGAAAAAACAAATCACCCCTCCCGCTTACGTTGTCCAGTCCGAAGAAGCGCTGGACAAAAAATACGATCCACAGATTGCGCGCAAGCTTGTGCGTTTCCTGCAACCCTATCTAAAACAGGGTATTGCCGCGTTGCTATTGATGACCGTCGCCACCATCACCAGCGTCTCAGGGCCGTACTTCGTCAAGGTCGCGCTCGATGATGGGCTGGCCGCGAACAACGTTGAAGTCCTGCGCCAGACCCTGCTCATCTATCTCGTCGTTATGCTCGTCCAGTGGGGGACGAACTACCTGCGCGTCGTCATCATGTCGCGGGTCGGGCAACATGTTCTCTACGATGTCCGCACGCGCATGTTCGAGCATCTGCAAAAACTCTCCCTCGGTTTCTATTCGCGTTTCAGCGTGGGGCGCGCCATCACCCGCGTCATCAACGACGTTGGCACACTGCGCGAGTTCATCACCTGGGCGGCGCTCGCCATCGTCCGCGACACATTCGCCATTGTGGGCATCATCGTCGCCATGCTCGCCATTGACCTGAAACTCTCACTTCTCACGTTCGCCGTCCTACCGTTCATGGCGCTCGCAACCTATATTTTTCGCAAAGCCGCGCGGCGCAATTATCGCAAGGTCCGCTCGGCGATCTCGTGGGTCAACTCCGTCCTTGCGGAGAACATCAACGGCGTGCGCGTTGTGCAAGCCTTCAGCCGCGAGACCCACAACTACAAAAATTATCGGGACTACGTGAATCGCTATCATCTGGACGTGAGCCTGGACGCGGTCAAAGTGGCCGCCTTCTTCACCCCCACCGTGGACCTGCTCGGCGCGGTCGCGACCGCGCTCGTCGTCTGGGTGGGCGGGACAGCCGTCCTCGGCGAGTCCATCACGGCGGGCGTGCTGGTCGCGTTCATTCTCTACATTGACCGTTTCTTTGAGCCGATTCGCGATCTCTTCCGCCGCTTCGACACGCTCCAGTCCACGATGGCGGGGGGTGAGAGAATCCTCCAGTTGCTGGAAACCCCCGTCGAGGTTCAGGATGAAGCGGGCGCGGGCGAGTTGTCGGCCATTCGCGGAGACGTCCGCTTCGAGCGCGTGTCCTTCCATTACGCGGACGATCCCGCGCCTGTCCTGACGGATATTGACCTCGACATCCGCGCGGGCGAGACGGTCGCCCTCGTCGGCGAGACGGGCGCTGGCAAGACGACCTTCGTCAAACTCGTGGCCCGCTTCCACGACCCGACCTCGGGTTGCATCCGCGTTGACGGCGTTGACCTGCGGACGGTGACGCAAGGCTCGCTCCGCCGCCAGATGGGCATGGTGCTGCAAGACCCGTTTCTTTTCAACGGCACGGTGAAGGAAAATATTTTGTTCGGCAGGCTCGACGCGACGGATGCGGAAGTGATCGCCGCCGCGACAGCCGTCGGCGCGCACGAATTTATTTCGCAACTGAAAAACGGTTACGAGACCTCGGTGCAGGAGGGCGGTGTGTTGCTCTCGGTGGGACAGCGCCAACTCATCTCGTTTGCTCGCGCGTTGCTGGCCGACCCGCGCATTCTGATTTTGGATGAAGCGACCTCCTCGATTGACACGCAAACCGAGCAGGTGATTCAGTCCGCGTTGGCGCGTCTGCTGAAGGGGCGCACTTCTTTTGTGATCGCGCACCGACTGTCCACCATCACCAACGCCGACAGGATCGTCGTCATCCACGATGGCCGCGTCATCGAGCAGGGTAGTCACCGCGAGTTGCTGGAAAAACGCGGTTATTATTTCAAGTTGTACAAGACGGGATTTCAGGAATAGTTTTCCACGAATGACTCTACTGCAAAAACCTTTCTTAAACACGAAGAACACAAAGGCCACAAAGGCCTTTAAAGTTATCGCGCATAAAATTTCAAAATTTGAATTTCGCCTTTCAGATTTCCTTAGTGTACTTCGTGTCCTTTGTGGTTAAAGGTCTTTTTTCAGTAAACTCACGAATCAAAAGAGACGGCTTGTGGCCGTCTCTTTTATTATCCCAATCATGTATTATCAGGCGGGGAGCGCTTCTTTCATCAAACCTGCCTCTTTGACGATGCGCGGGACGATATCCTCCCAGCCGACGGGCATGATGTGCAGGCCGTGGATGCCTTGTCCTTTCAGTTTCTTGATCTTCTCGATGATCTCAAGCGCGATCTTCACGCCTTCCTCCTGCATGGCTGGCGGACCGCCCTTCTCGGCCTCGTCCATGCGTTTGAGCAACGCGTCGGGGACAAACACGCCTGGGACCTGCGTCATGTAATGCGCCATCTTCGCGCTCTTGAGCGGCGTGATGCCGACCATGATGTAGACTTTGTCGAGGATGTTGCGCTTGGCGATCTCATTCAGCCAGACTTCGAATCGATCCATGTCGTAGACGAGATTCGTCTGGAAGAACTGCGCGCCCGCGTTGACCTTCTTTTGCTCGCGCAGAGCCTGGAACTTCGGTTCGCTGGCGAACGGGGAAGCGGCCGCGCCGAGGAAGAACTTCGGCGGCGTTTTGAGTTCGCGCCCGTCAAGGTAGTGCCCCTCGTCGCGCATCCGCCGCAAAATCCAGATCATCTGGATGGCGTCGAGATCGTTGATGTCCATGCGGCCGCGCGGCTTGGGCGCCAGCACGGGACTGTCGCCCGTCACGCACAGCACGTTCCGGACGCCCAGCGCGGTCGCGCCAAGGATCTCGGCCTGCAAGGATGCGCGCGTGCGGTCGCGCGCCGCGATCTGCATGACGGGTTCCGCGCCTTTTTCGACGGCGATGCGCGAGCATGCCCAGGAGGTCATGCGCGGGGTCGCGGAAGCGTTATCCGTGAAATTGATGGCAGTGACGAAGGGCTTGACCAGTTCGATGTTTTCGATCAATTTTTTTGTGGCCATGCTCAGGGGCGGCGCGATCTCGCAGGCGACGACAAACTCTCCTGCCTTGAACCGCCTCTCGAGGTCCGAGACAGGCTCGGTGTAGGCGGGAGCGTGGTATTTGTCATCGCCCTGCCACCAGTCGGGTTGGCGGACGGTGCGGAAGATCAAATCCCAGGTCTTGTAACGTTTTTCGCCCTGATCCAGCACGAGGCTTTTGAGTACCTTGCCTGTGCCGTTTTTCTTTACGCAAGTGGCAACATCTCCCCATGTTTCTGTGCCGACTTTCTCCCAATCGAGAGGAGGCAGGACTTCGAGAAGTTTCTCCTCGCGTCCCATCTTGAACGAGCGTTCATAGATTTTGTACCAGATACATGGGCGGGTCTTGTCCACGTAGCAATGCTCGGGTGTGGAGCCGCCGCACGGTCCGTTGCGAAGCCCTTTTGGACATTCCATGGGGCAGATGAAGGCGGTCTCCTGCAACATGCAGTTCCCGCACATGCGGCATCCGAAAAGCGGGCCTTTGATGATGTATTCGATATCCTCCATCAAAGCGCTTCCGAGGGACTCTTTCTTGAATGGGCTGTAGGCGGGTTGCCAGCGGCGTCCAGGGGTGAAGATGGGCATGAGGTTGCTCCGTAACGTACGCACGTAGACAGGACGCGCACACAGGTTTGGAGGCCGTGTGTACTTATGTGCCTGTTTCCCTGTGTACCTAGTTGTTCAAATACGAATCGGCGTAGATGACCTTGTTCAGCAGGATTTGCGTCGTCTTCCAGATGGCAGCCTGCTCTGGATCGTTCATATCGAAATCGGATGCTTCGATTTCCTCGCTGTTGGCGGTGCGCTCGGCGATCTTGTTGTAGACGCGCGCCAGCGGCGTGGAGGTATCCTTCGTCTCGATCCATTTGATGACGTCGTTCTGTTTCTCGTCCAGTGGATTGGCGATCATCATCTGCAGGCCGACGCCCATCAGCATAGCAAGGTAGACGCGGTTGATGAGCGGACGGTTATCGTTGGGGACGGCGTTGGATACGTTGCTCAAGCCGACCGAGATCATCGGTGCGGGATCCCAGGCGTATTGCAGAGTCCGCACGGTTTCGATCAGGTGCGGGCAGTATTGCTGACAGCCTGAAACGGTCAGCACGAGCGGGTCGATGATGAGATCGCTCATCGGATAATCAATTTCCATCATGCGCGGGATGAGCGTTTCAACTGCAATGTTTACGCGCGCATCGGCTTCGATGGGAATACCCTCGGGACGGAGGGTCAGAGCGATCACTTTGGCCCCATATTTTTTCGCCAACAGCGGCACTTTTTCCAGGCGTTCGGGTTCCGCCGATGTGGAGTTCAAAATCGGCTGCGCCTTGGTAATGGCCTGCAACGCAGTTTCCATCCCATCCACGTTGGTGGTGTCAATCGAGAGCGGCACATCCACTACCTGCTCCACGGCTTTGATGATCCACGGCCAGACTTCCGCGTAATCCTTTTTGCGCGGGCCGAGATTGATGTCCACGCACTTCGCCCCGGCTTCCACCTGCTTGAGAGCCGAGTCCATGAAGAATTCGCTGTCTCTCGCGGCCAGCGCCTCTTTTACTTTTTCCGAAATGATGTGAATGTTCTCGCCGATGATGTACATGGGTTCCTCCAGTTGGATTTTGAATCAAGATGTTTCTTGTTAATGGATTGTTTAGAATTCATCCTCGCGCGGCTTGAGACGCAGAGTAAGGAATACAATGTCTGAGCATTCGCCGTCGGGGAACATGAAATAATCTTCGAGTGTGCAGCGCGGGGTAAAGCCCATCTGTTCGAAGGCGCGCACCACCTTCGTTTTATCCGCGATGACTTCCGCTATCAGCGTGGACAGTCCCTGTTTCCGGGCGAAATCAATCAGCACGTGGATGATCTTCATGCCCAGCCCGCGTTTGCGGAAATCCTTGGCCAGAAACAGCCGCACCTCACCGATGTGCCGCTTTGGGCCGTGGAAGAAATGCAACGACCCGCTTCCCACGGCGCGGTCTTTCACAAGTGCGAGCACAGGCAGGATGCTTCCATAATCCAGCGCGTCGCACCATTTTTGCAGAATGGTTCCGTCCTTTACGTTTTCCCTGAAGTAGCGCATGTCGTCCTCCCCGATGGGCGCATACAACTCATCAAGATGGGGGCGGTCTTCTTTCACCATTGGACGCAGGAGAACATGGACACCGTCCTTCAGTGTGACCATTTCGCGAAAGGTCTTGATCTGGTCTGGTAGCATAATTTTCTCCTTACTTCCCTCGGCCTGCGTCGCGGGAATTATTTTTTCTCCAGCGCGGCCTGCACGGACGGAAACTTGCCCATGTCAGTATGCGGCAGGAATAGAGCGGATGTGAACGCTTCATAGAAGCTATTGTCTGCTGACAATTCAATATACGTCATGCGCTTCGCGATCTCAGTAATGCGTTCGCGCTTGCGCTGATCCAGCAATGCAAAATATGCGCCTTTCACAGAAGTATTGCCAAGAAATTCAAAACGCGACCAGTCCATATCAGGCAACAAACCGATCTGGATGGCCTTCTCTACATTGATGTATTTTCCGAACGATCCGCCCACCAGAACCTTGTCCGCTGTTTCGAGCGGGACGCCAACCGTATCTGCCAAAACGGTGAATCCCGCGTAGATGGCGGCCTTGGCGCGCAGGAGATTGTCAATGTCGACGCGGGTCAGGACGATGTCCTCGCCCGATTCGGATTCCTTTCCCCACGCGACCACATACTCCCCGCCGTGTGCTCCCTCGCGGACCCTGGGGTTGCGCTTCGCGGCCGTTAAATTGACGTTGCCTGCCTTATCGAGGATTCCTGTTATGAACGCCTCTGAGAGCAGAGAGATTAGTCCTGAACCGCAAATGCCTTTTGGCTTGCCACCGCCGATGACACGGTAGGTGGGCTCCAGCGAATCACTGTTGATCCAGACTTCCTCGATGGCGCCCTGGGTGGCGCGCATCCCGTTGACAACGCCCGCGCCCTCGAAGGCTGGCCCTGCCGAGCAGGCGCACGTGACGAGCCAATCCTGGTTGCCGAGCACAGTCTCGCCGTTGGTGCCGACATCGAGGAAGAGCGTCACGTTTTCCAAGGTGTCCAATCCCGAGGAGAGTACGCCTGCGGTGATGTCCGCGCCCACGTAACTTGCCACGCCAGGCAGACAGTCCACCACCGCTTCGGCGTTGACATTCAATCCGATCTCGCGGCCCGTCATCAACGGGACGTGGTTGATCGCGGTGACAAAGGGGGACAAGCGTATGTTGTTGGCGGGAATGCCCAACAGGAGGTGCGTCATCGTGGAGTTGCCCGCGATGGTGGCTTTCACCACCTGGTCGGGTGTGACCTTCCCATCATCCAGTTTGACGCGCTTGCAGGATGTTTCGAGCAGGTTGTTGATGGAATCCAGCACGCGCTGGCGCATTTCCTGTCCGCCCGCGGCGGTTTTGCTGGCGTACATGATGCGTGAGATCACATCCTCGCCACGTGCGATCTGGCCATTGTATTCGGCCACCTGTGCATGCACTTTGCCGCTCACCAGATCCACCAGCCAGAGCGAGACGGTGGTTGTGCCGATGTCCACCGCGATGCCCCATAACGGTGCATATTCGTCTTCGTGTTTGGGTCGCAGGTCAATCAGGCGGATGGTTTGATCGTCTTCGCGGCTGCCGGTTTCAAGGATGGCGGTTACCTCCCATTCGCCTGCGCGCAGAACGTCCCCGATTTTTTGCAGGAGCGGCAGGGAGACGTTTACCTTTTCAAGATGGTGTTGCAGGCGGAGCGCGATCTGCAGGCGTGACCAATCGTCGGTCTGGTCGTCCATGCTGGGAGGCGTGAGGGTCAGATGCACGCGGCGGACAGTCTGCGCCGTCTGATAATCGTAATCGGCTGGGACAAAAACTTCTCCCACCACGCGGTCGGTTGTCAGCCGCCGCTCGATCTTTTCCTGCGGTGGAACAAAGACCGCCGCGTCACCTTCGACGACGGTCTGACAGGCGAGCGCGTAACCATCTGCGAGATCGGCATCGGAGAGGCGGAGCGTGCTCCTGCGTCGGACTTGTCCCGTTGTCACCTGCACCGCGCAACGGCCGCACCGTCCCTGGCCTCCGCACGGCTGGCCGATTTCAATGCCTGCCATCTGCGCGGCATCGGCCAACAACGTGTTGGTGGGGACGGTGACGACTACCTGCTTGTCGTCGTGGGTAACCATGCGACCGGTCGGATGCCGTCCGGTAGCCGAAGCAAC
>QZIJ01000078.1 GCA_003598975.1 Anaerolineaceae bacterium
CGCTAAAACGGCAAGCATCAACACACTGACGAACAAAATGCGGCGGGGGACGGATTGCATTCTTCCTCCAATTGTTAAAGTGGTGCGTCTGTATCAGTATACCCTTCACGCGAAAAAAAGCAAGCAAAAAACAAGATGCCCCTTTCGGGGCATCTTTGATTTGAATTAAGCGGCGGAGGCGCTGTCGGGGATTTCGGTCCATTGCGAGGAGCCGACTTCTCCCGAGCCTGCCTGCTTGAAGCGTCCCTGCGTGAAGCCCGTCCCAGCGGGGATGAGTTTACCGATGATCACGTTCTCTTTCAGACCGTAGAGCGGGTCGGTCGTGGACGCGATCGCCGCACCCGCCAGCACCTTGATAGTGTGCTGGAACGAGGAGGCCGAGAGGAACGAGTCAGTGCTGAGCGACGCTTTTGTAACGCCGAGCAACACTTCCGCAAACTTGGCACCCTGTTTGCCCTCGGCCAGCAGGGCTTCGTTCACGCGGCGGATCTCGAGACGGTCAACCGGGTCGCCGGGCAGGTACTTGGTGTCGCCGGGGCGCGTCACCTGTACCTTGCTCATCATCTTGCGGATGATGACCTCGAAGTGCTTGTCATGGATGTTCTGTCCCTGCGAGCGATACACCTTCTGCACTTCGCCGAGCAGGTACAACTGGCATGCCTCGCGGCCGCGGATGCGCAGGATGCGGTGCGGATTGAGCGAGCCTTCGGTGAGCGGTTCACCGGCTTCGATCTTGTCGCCGTCTCGCACCAGCAGGCGGGAGGTGGAGGGGATTTCCTCCTCCTTTTCCTCGCGCTGGTCGTAGGAGACGACCACCTGGCGATCCTTCTTTTCGACGCGCACGCGTCCGCCGTGCTGGGCGGTGATGGTGGCATCTTCGAGTTTCGCCAGCACCTCGCCCGCCTTCACTTCCGCTTCGCTCTTGACCGTAATCTTCCAGTCTTCGGGAATATCATACGTGTCGCTAACGAGTTCGCTGTGCTCGATCTTGACGAGGCGCATGTCGGTATATTTGTCCGATTGGATAATGCTAACCGTGCCGCTAATCTCCGCGACGACGGCTTCACCCTTTGGCATCTTGCGCGCTTCGAAGATCTCCTCCACGCGCGGTAGACCGGTGGTGATGTCTGCGCCGGTGGCGGCCACACCGCCGGTATGGAAGGTACGGAGCGTCAATTGCGTGCCAGGTTCACCAATGGACTGCGCGGCCACGATGCCGACGGCAGAGCCCATCTCCACCATGGTGCCGCGGCCCAGGTCGAGGCCGTAGCATTTGGCGCAGATGCCGTGATCCAGTTCGCAGGTCATCGCGGAGCGGACTTTCACCTCTTCCACGCCCGCGCCCACAATACGGCGCGCCAGGTCATGGCTGATGATATCGTCGTGCTCGGCGAGGACTTCTCCAGTTTTCGGATCCAGCACACGGTCCGCGACGAGGCGGCTGTAGAGACGCGCTGCCAGCGGTTCACCGGCCACATCGTCCAATTTGCGGATCCAGATGCCCTCATGAGTGCCGCAGTCGTGTTCGTTGATGATGATATCCTGCGCGATGTCCACGAGGCGGCGGGTGAGGTAACCCGCGTCCGCGGTGCGCAGGGCGGTGTCCGCGAGACCTTTGCGCGCGCCGTGTGTGGAGATGAAGTATTCCAGCGCGGTGAGTCCCTCGCGGAAGTTGGAGCGGATCGGGAGCGGGATGATGCGCCCAGACGGGTCGGCCATGAGGCCGCGCATGCCCGCCAACTGCGAGATGGTGGAAAAACCACCTTTGGTCGCGCCCGAGGTCGCCATGATGGACAGGTTACCATCGGGATCCATATGTTTTTTCACAGCATCGCCCACCTTGTCGGTGGTCTTCTGCCAGATCTCGATCTCACGCTCGTTCTTTTCCTGCTCAGTGAGCAGACCGCGGCGGAAGTCGCGTTGGACGATTTCCACCAGTTCGAGGGCCTCGTTGATCATGCCGGTGCGTTCCGGTGGAATGGAAATATCGGCCACTGCAAGGGTGGTACCTGATTTCATGGCATATTCAAAGCCGATGTTCTTGATGCTATCGGCCACATCGGTGGTCACTTCCTGACCACACAATTCATAGACTTCGGCGATCAGGTCCTTCACGCCGCCCTTTTCCAGTTTGCGATTAATGAACTGCACTTGTTCTGGCAGGACACGGTTGAAGATCACGCGGCCCACCGTTGTATCAATGATGCGGATTTCCTTTTTGGCGAGTCGCTTGTGATCTTCGCCATACCAGGTCTCGGCGCGTAGTTTTATCTCGGAGTGGATATCCACCTGATCGAGAGCATAGGCGAGTTCCACTTCGTCCAGGTCCGCGAAGGCGCGGCCATCGCCGCGATGCACGGCTTTCTGCGCCATCGTCAGATAATACACACCCAATACCATATCTTTCGACGGGCTGATGATCGGCTCGCCATCGGCAGGCTTGAGCAGGTTGCGTGAGGAAAGCATCAGATCGCGCGCTTCCTGCACGGCCTTCTGCGAAAGCGGCACGTGGACAGCCATCTGGTCGCCGTCGAAGTCCGCGTTGAAGGCGGTCGTAACGAGCGGATGCAGTTGGATGGCGGAGCCTTCGATGAGGATCGGCTCAAAGGCCTGGATGCCGAGACGATGCAGCGTCGGTGCGCGGTTCAGCAATACAGGACGCTCGCCAATGACGCTTTCGAGCGCCTCCCAAACCTCGGGGCGGTTTCGCTCGATGAGACGCCGCGCGCCTTTGACATTCGCGGCGTAATTGTGCTGAACGAGTCGCGCAATGACGAAGGGACGATAGAGCTCCAGCGCCATGCTCTTGGGCAGGCCGCACTGGTAGAGTTTGAGTTGCGGACCGACGACGATCACGGAGCGGCCAGAATAGTCCACGCGCTTGCCGAGCAGGTTGCGGCGGAAGCGTCCTTTTTTACCTTTGAGCATGTCGCTCAAAGATTTGAGTTCGCGGCGTCCGCGGCGGCTGAGGGCCTTGCCGCGCTGGCTGTTGTCAATGAGGCTGTCCACCGCTTCCTGCAACATGCGCTTCTCGTTGCGGATGATGACATCCGGCGCGCCCAACTCAAGCAGGCGCTTGAGGCGGTTGTTGCGGTTGATGACGCGGCGGTACAGGTCATTCAGGTCGGAGGTGGCGAAGCGTCCACCGTCAAGTTGCACCATCGGGCGCAGGTCGGGCGGGATGACAGGCAGGATGGTGAGAACCATCCATTCGGGACGGTTGCCCGAGCGGCGAAAGGCCTCCACTACTTTGAGGCGGGTCGTCGCCTTTTTACGCTTCTGCTTGGACTTGGTGACTTTCACCTCGTGCCAGAGTTCCTCGGACAGTTTATCAAGGTCAAGACGCTTAAGAATGTCATAGAAGGCCTCGGCGCCCATGTCGGCGCGGAAGACCTGTCCCCAGCGCTGGCGGAGTTCGCGATAGCGCATCTCGCTCAGGAAGGTGAACGGGCGCAGTTCGAGCAGTTCGTCTCTCATGCGCGTGTTCTGTCCCTGCGAGGCGGAGGACTGATCCTCGAGTTCGTTGCGCAGGGCGTTCATTTCCTGTTCGGCCTCGGCCTTGATGCGCGCCACCTCGGTTTTCAACCCTTCGAGTTCGCGCTGTTTCTCGTCTTTGAGTTCGTTCTCCACCGTTTCGAGCCGCGCTTTTACGATCTTCTGCACCTGGCTGATGTGCCTGGCCGCAATGACCGTGCCAGTGTTGACGAGTGTCTCGCCGGTGGCGCCGAACATGATGTCTTTTTTGGCGGGTTTGCCGATCTGGTCTTGCAGGTTCTTTTCGAGCTTCTGGCCTTCCTTGATGACCGGGTCCATGCGATCGGACACCTGCTCATCGTAATTGGACTCGAGGGCATTGCGCTTCTGAGTCAACTCAGAGATGGCATGGTCGCGATTGGTTTTGATCTCGGCGATGCGGGCGTTGACCTCCGCGGCCTGCTCGCGGTCCGAGACAGAGATCTCATCCTCGAGGCGCTTGAGCGCCTTCTGGCGGGATTCCTCGTCCACGTAGGTGACGATGTACTGGGCAAAATACAGCACACGGTCCAGGTTGCGACGCGAGATGTCCAGCAGTTGTCCCAGGAAGGATGGAATTCGGCGCGTGTACCAGATGTGCGCCACGGGCGTCGCGAGGGTGATGTGTCCCATGCGCTCGCGGCGGACAGCGGCGCGAGTCACTTCCACGCCGCATTTATCGCAGGTGATGCCTTTATAACGGGGGTTTTTGTATTTACCGCAGTAGCACTGCCAGTCGCGGGTCGGGCCGAAGATGGCCTCGCAGAACAGGCCGTCCTTTTCGGGGCGCAGGCGGCGGTAATTGATGGTTTCGGGTTTCAACACCTCGCCATACGACCACGACATGATCGTATCGGGCGAAGCCAAACTGATGCGGAGTGCACTTAATCCCTTGGTTTCCACTGAGTCCTCTCCTCGAGTAAAGAGTCCGGGTCACCGGGCTTTGTCTCCCCGCACCTGGATGGGGCGCGCTAGAGACAAACAAAGGCAAGCGCTTCGAGACCAATTTTTATCTCAAGCGCTTGCAGTTTTATGCTCGGTTTTCTTTTCATCCAACGAACGGGATTATAGCCGCGCGGGGGGATTCACGCAAGGGGCTATTCAAACTTCAACAACAGCAGGATATCCTCCAGCGCGGCGTTGAAAATCTCATGCATGATTCCTTCTTCGACGCGATACCGCCCCCCGAACGACCCGTCTCCGTACACCCGACGCGTGGTGGCCGCGTCCATGATGGAACTCGGCACCGAGGGCGGAGTCTTCTCCCCCTCTGGCAGGTCACCGACGATGGTGAATTGGAAGGCCTCCAGCCAGTTGGCATGGGCGGGCTTGATGCTGTGCTTTACCGCCACCGCTTCCACGCTGTGCGAGTCCCACCACTGATACCAGAGAATCTGCAACCCGGGCAGATCGTTGATGACGTCGTTCAAGTGGTCATTGACGGGTGTGTTGCCGCCGTGTCCGTTCAGGATGAGGAGGCGGCGGAATCCGCTTCGATAGGCGGAGCGGACGAGATCCTCCACTGCCGCGATCAGCGTGGGGACGCGCAGGCTGAGGGTGCCCGGGTAGTCGAGAAAATAATGAGAGAAGCCAAAATTCAGGGGCGGCGCGACTAGCACCCCCGTCCGTTGCGAGGCGGAATCGGCGAGGGCGAGGGGAATCTTGATATCAGTCAACAGGCTGAGGTACGCGTGTTGTTCGCACGCGCCGAGGATAAGCATCAGGCGGTCATCCTGCTTGAGATATGTTTCGATATCCATCCAATTCAGGTCTTCGAGGCGCATGGGGTCTCCAGAAATGCCCTTCGAATACGGGACGAAAACCACGTCCCTCCGCTCAGGGCAGCGAGTAACTATGTCGGTGTAGCGGTGGGAGTTTCGGTGGGTGTGGGAGTCTCCGTCTCGGTGGGCAGAATCTCCGTTGGCGTGGGTGTGGCGGTGGGAGGCTCTATGGGTGGAATCTCCGTCGGCGGGACGGGTGTAGCCGTCGGCGTGGCTGTGGGAAAAAGCGTCGGAGGAATCTCTGTGGGTGGAATCTCCGTCGGCGAGTTGGGCAGTTGAACAACGAGTCGGATGATCTTTTCTGCGTGGGCATCATTCGGACCGACGATTCGGAGACGGAGAAAGATGACGCCATTTTCTACAGTGTTCAAATTCAACACAGACAACACGCCATTGCGAACAGGCTGTCGGCTTTCGACGATCGGGAACCATGCGTCTGGGTCCTCGCTGTGACCGAAATCCAGCGCCCAGCCTTTGAATCCGCCTGTCGCATCGGCGGTGCCACGAATTTCCACCTCGGCTTCGCGAAGGATATCTCCATCATCCAGGTTGCTGAATTCCAAAATCGGGTGCGGATCGTCCGCAGTGCATTCGCGTTCAGGCGCGAAGACGACCTCGTTGGCAGGGATGTTGTTCGACTCAAGCCAGGCGCGCCCCTGCGCGGTTTCAAGCCATTTGCGCCCCCACGGATCATCCACGCGGATGGCCATCGTCTCCTCGGCAAATTCCTCGCCGCAGGCCGCGGAGGCTTCCAGTCCAGACCAGGCGTCAATCTTGATTCGGCGGAACAGGTCCTTGCTGGCAGGCAGGGGCAGTTGGTCGGATGCGAAATATTCGGAGCGCTGTCCGCCGCGGCACCATTGCGAGGGTTCCGTCCCTGAAAGCGCACAGACATTTTTTTCCACGATGCCCGCAGGTGGAGCAAATCCCCGCAGGTTGCCTCCGCTGACAATGGGCGCGGCGTATTGCATGAACTGACTCCAGATCGGCGCGGCACCCGAAGAGCCGGTGGTGTTGGTCATCGGGGTGTAGTCCGCGTTGCCGATCCAGACACCCACCACGAGGTCGGGAGTGTAGCCGAGCGTCCAATTGTCGAAGATCAGTTCCGCCGTGTCCCCGCGCGCGGTCCCGCTCGTTCCCGTCTTGGCGGCGGCAGGAAAGGGCAGGTTCAAAACGGAGTTGCGTCCGAACATCCACGAGCGCGCCTCGTTGTCCGAAAGAATCGAAGAAATCAAAAACGCGTGTTCGGCGCGGATGACCTGCTCGCCCGCGGGAGGTTGGTACTCATCAATGATGTTGCCTTCGAAATCGGTGACTTTCAAAATGGCAACGGGCGGGACTTTCTTCCCCTCGTTCGCGAAGACCGAAAAGGCGGACGCCATCTCGAGCAGGCTGACCTCGCCCCCGCCGAGCGTCAACGCGAGACCGTAATCGGGCGCGGTCAACGACGTGATGCCCAGCCGTTCGGCCATCGCGATCATCCCGTCTCTTTGCGGGGTATTCGGGTCGTCGTACACGCCGATGAAGTTCAGCGTCTTGACCGCGGGAATGTTAAAGGAATTTGCCAGCGCCACGCGGACGGTAACGGGGCCGTGCACTTTGCCATCGTAGTTGGTGGGGATGTAGGGCGGGCGCGTGTCGGTGGTGAGACCAGAGGGTGGGAACTCGCTCGGCACGTCCCAGAGGAGCGTGGAGGCCGTCCATCCTTTTTCGAACGCGGCCACGTATGCGATGGGTTTGATGGACGAACCCGGCTGACGCGTGGGGCTGACCGCCATGTTGATCTGCCCGCTGATGGCATCGTTGTCGAAATCGGGTGAGCCGACCATGGCGAGAATCTCGCCCGTGGACGGTTTGATGGCGACCAGCGCGCCGTTGTGCGCGTTGTTGGGAGCGAGCGCGACCATCTGATTCGCGACGATGCGCTGGGCTTCATCCTGTAATTGCGGATCGAGCGTCGTGTAAACGGTGAAGCCCGAGCGATAAATTGTCTGTGCGTCGTATTTGGTTTCGAGGATGCTCCGCACGTAGGTGACCCAGTGCGGATAGCGCATGTTGTATTCTGGCACGGGGAAAGTGAAATTGCGGATCTCGTCCGCGGCGAGGGTGGCGGAGGTCGCGTCCGCGCAAACGGGTTCCTCGGGACGGTTGCTGACAAAGATGCAGTTTTGCTCCTCGCTGATGGTGAACATCAGGACGAGTACCTGCTCGTGGCGGATCAACGTGTCTTCGGGATTGGTGTAAATATCGTAGAACGCGGGCGATTGGGGCAGTCCCGCGAGGAAACTGGCCTGTGCGAGAGTCAACTTATCCGCGGTGGTGTGGAAATATGTCTCGGCCGCGGCTTCAATTCCGTAGGCGAGATTGCCATAGTAAATTTCGTTGAGATAAAGTTCGAGGATTTCGTCCTTGGAATATCGCCGCGTGATTTCCGCCGCGAGGACGATCTCGCGCGCCTTGCGTTGGACCGTGCGCTGGGCGCGTTCTTCGGGCGAGAGCAACAGCGCCCGCGCCAATTGTTGCGTGATCGTGGATGCGCCACCGCCCTCCCCGCCTGTGCGATAGTTCTCCCACAAGGCACGGACAATGGCCCAGAAATCGAAACCTGGGTGGTTGTAGAAATCCTGGTCCTCGGTGGCGATGGTGGCCGCAACCACGTAGGGTGAAATCTTTTCGAGCGGAACGTACGTGCGGCGTCCCGCGTTGGGATCGAGGATTTCGTAAAGGACAACGCCGTTGCGGTCCAAAATCCGCGTCGTTTCAAATTGAGAGGCGCGCGAGCGCAGATCGTCCACGCTGGGGAGAGTCCGCGCGATGGAATAGTAACTGAAGACCGCGGCAGAAACGAGAATCAACGCCAGCACTACGCCCGCAAAGAAGAGTCCGATCAGGCCATAGGCGGCGCATCCCCACAACTTGCGCGGGTCAATGGGCGGTGGAGGGGGAGACTGTCGCCGCACGGGCGAGTAGCGCGTCGGTTGGGAGGGAGTCCTGTACGCGGCGGGAGTGACGCGCGTCCCGCCTGTGTCCACCTCGTCCACGCGGCGGGGGAGGGGCATGTTGTCGGCGTCGAGACGCGGGCGGGACAGATCTCCCTCGTAGACGCGCGGCCGCTGTCCCTGCGCGTGATGCGGGGTGATGTCGTTTTGGGTGAAGGCTTCAGAGTCGAGCAAGCGTTCGCGGTCGTCTTCTGTCATGAGAAAAAATCCTCACCGCGAATGACGCAAATTTTCACGAATGGATATGAAAAAATTCGTGTAAATTCGTGAAATTCGTGGCTAAAAAAATTATGCTTGCGGTTTAGACGCCACCAGAACTGCGAGAGTTCCGCGCATTAGCGTTTCGCCGTTTTGATTTTTCACTTCCAGCGCCACCCACGCTTGACCGCCGCCGATGCGCGGCATGGCCTTTAACTCTTTGGCTTCCATCTCCACGTGGATGGTGTCGCCGATGAAAACGGGCTTGATGAATTTCCATTCGATGATCTCGCGGAAGGCGATAACCGTGCCTTCGAGAACGCCCGTCCGCATGAGCAGGCCGACTGCGATGGACAAGCCTAGCAACCCGTGCGCGATGCGTTGACCGAACTGCGTGCCCGCCGCGAAGTGCGCGTCCGTATGGATCTGGTTGTAGTCGCCCGTCAGCCCCGCGAAGGACATGATGTCGCCTTCGGTTACGGTGCGCCCGACGCTGGTGATTTTTTGTCCGACGGAAAATTCTTCAAAGTAAAGTCCTGGCATTCTCTTCTCCTTGTGTACGTGTATACGTGTTTACCTATATACGCGCCCAGTCAAATTATATCTGTTAAAATACACCCATGCGCGACTGGAACCTCTCCCTCGGCGACCCACTTCATCTAACCCTCGCGGCGGACTTTCGATTCGGCGGTGTGGACTATCTCAACGACCAGATCTGGGAACTCGACTTCGCTTCGGGCGAGCCGCGCTCCCTTTCGCTTCGCACCACCTTCGGCCTGCGCGCCCGTTCAATGCGCGTCTTCCCCCGCTTCGGCGAGGGACGCGGCATCGTCACCGATCCCGCCAAATTTGTCCGCGCGCCGCGCCTGCGATTCTTCGCACCCAACTTCCTCGAACTCGATTTTTCCCCGCTCCCCGATCTCGAAGTGACCGCCGAGTTTTGGGCGGCTGGCTCGCAGGTGGTGGCAGGACGTTACAGCCTTGTCAACCGCTCTGCGAAGGCGCGCAAAATTCGGCTTGAGTTGTGCGCCATCCTCGCGCCTCTGGACGGGCAGGCCTTCTTCGCCGCACAATCGCAAATGGTTAACATCATCACGGGGACAACGGGCGGACTCGCCCCGCTTCTCTACATGACGGGCGGGCCGTCTTCTGTCACCGCGCCGTATCCCGCGCTGACAGTTGATCTCGACCTCGCGCCCAACGGCTCGCGGCAAATTTCGTGGGCGCTGGCCGCGCTGACCGCCTCTGGCCCGTCCTTCGACTTGGCGCGCAAAACTGTGGCACGCAAGTGGGACGCGGAGAAAGCCCGCATCCAGATGACTGCCGAGTCGCAAATGGTGGACGTCGAAACAGGCGACCCCGATTGGGACGCGGCCTTCGCGTTTACCCAAACCGCCGCGCTTCGTTCGTTCCTCCCCGCAAGCGAGACCCTCCCCAACCCTTCCTTCGTCGTCACGCGCGCCCCCGACCAGGGCTTCTCGCACAAAGGCGATGGGACAGATTATCCCCCCGGCTGGGCGGGGCAGAGTCCGCTCGAAGCATATTACCTCGCAGGTCTTCTGCCCGGCGCACCGCAATTCGCCAAAGGTTTGCTCAAGAATTTTCTCTCCTCGCAAAACGAAGATGGCTTCGTGGATCTGCGCCCTGGGCTGGCGGGTCAACGCGCCAAGATGCTGGCCGCACCGTTGCTGGCTTCGCTGGCGTGGCAGGTTTATCAAGCCTCGAACGATCACGCCTTTCTCGCCGAAGTCTTTCCCCCTCTCTTAAAATTTTTCTGGAACTGGTTCTCGCCCCCACATGATCGAAACCGCGATGGCCTACCCGAATGGGATCACCTCCTGCAAACGGGCTGGGATGAGAATCCGCTCTTCGACGTCTGGAATCCCTGGTCGCAGGGCATGGATATTTCCATCGCGGAGAATCCGAGCCTCTACGCGCTGCTGGCGCGCGAGGCGGCCTGTCTCATTTTGATCGCAGAGAAACTTGGCCGCGCTGACGAAGTCGCGCTCGTCAAACATCAGGCCGAAGTGCTCGATAACGCTGTGGCCGCGGGCTGGGACGAGTCCGCCGCGCTCTACGCGTATCGCGACCTCGTCACGCGTCTCAGCCTCGCGGGTCAGGTCGTCGCGAAGGGCAAAGGCCGCGCCGCGCTCAAGCCGAAGAAAGAGTTCGAACGTCCCGTCCACCTGTTGATCGAGATCCAAACCAAAAGTCCCGCGGCGAAGCGGCCTACCGTTCGCCTTGCAGAACAAGCGACGAAGGAACCCGTCGAGGTCATCGCGCCCGATGCGTTCCAGTGGCGAAGCGGCGGTTTCGTCGCGACGACGCGCAACGTCTACGAAAAACTCGGCCGCGTGGACATCCTTGGTCTCGACGCGGCGGACAAGGTCATCATCCGAACCATTGACCTGACCGCGCAGGATCACACGCTGCTGTTCCCGCTCTGGGCTGGGCTTCCCGACCAACAACGCGCGCAGACGTTGATCGGACGCGCAATTTTGGACTCGACGCGCTTCGACAAACCCTTCGGCCTCCCCGCCATCGCTTCTCCCGCGCCCCCCAAAGCGGACGCGGCTTTCTCGAGCGTTCACCTGCCCTTCAACCAACTCGTCGGCGAGGGACTGCTGGCATACGGATTCCACACCGAGGCCGCGCGCCTCGTGGAACACATCATGTCGGCGGTCGTGAAGAATCTTAAAGAGACGCGCGCCTTCCACCAGCGTCATCATGCCGAGACAGGCGCGCCCATCGGCGAGCGCCACGCGGCGACAGGTCTCGCGCCGCTGGGACTCTTCCTCCAAACCCTCGGCGTGACGATCCTATCGTCCACGAAAGTTAAACTCGAAGGCAAGAATCCCTTCCCCTGGCCTGTGACCCTCCGCTATCGCGGATTGGTTGTAAAGCGAGGGCTGAATTCCACCGAAGTGATTTTCGCGAACGGAAAATCTGTGATGGTGACAGATCCAAAAGCGTGCATTGTGGCGATTTAATTTTTTTTGTTTCACCTCGTAGTGACGACTTTAGTCGTACCTGGCGGTTGAAACCACTACTACTTGGGAGATTGGGAGATAATATGATCTGGATTGAATTTATTCTCTGCGCCGCGGCCATTACCATGACGGGATACTTCCTTTCAAAATATGGGGATGTGATCGCTGAAAAGACCGGCTTCGGACGCGCCTGGATCGGTGCCATCCTGATCGCGGGAGTCACGTCCCTGCCTGAACTGGCATCCGGCGTCTCCGCCGTCGTCTGGCTGGACGCGCCCAACCTGGCCGCGGGCGCGGTATTGGGAAGTTGCCTCTTTAACCTGATGCTAATCGCCGTGATGGATCTCGTTTACCAGCCGGGGCGCGTGCTCGCCAACGCGCGTGAGGTACACATCCTTTCGGGCGGACTGGGTGTGTTATTGCTCGGGCTTGTTGCCATGGGCGTTCTGATTGGCCCCGGCTTGAACGGCTTCGGGATGGTGGGTGTCGGTTTGTTGAGCATTGTCATCTTGGCTTTGTATGCCGTCGGCGGAAAAATGATCGCCGGGCTGGAAAAAGAGCGCATGGGCGAAGTGTTGGAGCAGGAAGCCAAAGCGATGGATTACGCCCACATCTCCGCACGCAGGGCTTACGCCGTATTCATCATCACCGCCGCGGCGGTGATCCTGCTCGGCATCTGGCTCTCTTCGATTGGAGACCGCCTGGCATCCACCACCGGTCTCTCGCGCAGTTTCGTCGGCAATCTGTTTCTTGCCACAAGCACATCATTGCCAGAGATCGCGGCCAGCCTTGCGGCCATCCGTCTCGGCGCGATTGACCTGGCCATCGGTAACGTGCTTGGCAGTAATCTTTTCAACGTCACCTTGCTGGCAATCTACGATCTCGCAGACGGGCGCGCCAACTTCTGGTCATCCCTCAACAATGCCAACGGTTTCGCCGCCGTGATGACCATGATGATGACCGGCGTGGTCATCATCAGCCTGATGTATCGCTCCTCGCCGCGCACGCCCTATCGCTTCTCGTGGGACGGCATCGCGCTGATCGCGATGTACGTGGGGTCAATTTTTACGCTGTACCTGCTTGGATGACAGAATTTAAATCTTTCTTAATGCAAAGCGATTCCCACTGGGAGTCGCTTTTTTTGTGGTATAAAAATTTCGAGGGCTTATCGTTTAATCAAGGGGGGAAGCCATGGGTAGAAAGGAGATGTAATGAAACAAAAAACCGTGATCGCCGCCGCGTTGGGCGAATGTGTCCACGTAGCGGGAATATCGAACTTCCTGCGGCTGGCTGAATCGGCGGGATGGAGGACATTGTTCCTCGGACCCGCTGTTCCCATCGAGGATGTTCTCGCGGCGGCAAAACGCGAGCAAGCCGAATTGGTCGGCATCTCGTATCGTCTCACGCCAGAGACGGGCGAACGGTTGCTGGGCGATTTCGCCGAGGCCGCCTCTGACCTGCACGAACGCGGAGTCCGCTTTGCGTTTGGGGGCACGCCGCCCGTTGTGGAACGCGCCAACGCGCTTGGATTCTTCGAACGTTCCTTCGATGGCAGTGAACCCATCGAGGAGATTCTCGCCTATCTAAAAGGTCAACAGGCTGCGGGTCCGGGCGAAGCGAATTATCCGCAAACCACGATCGAGCGCATTCGCTGGAAGTCGCCGTACCCGATCCTGCGTCATCATTTTGGATTACCGACGATGGAAGACACGCTGGCGGGCATAGAAAAAATCGCAGACGCGAAGGCGCTGGACGTGATCTCGCTCGGCATCGACCAGGACGCGCAGGAAAATTTCTATCATCCCGAGCGACAAGACGCGCGCAGAAAAGGCGCGGGCGGAGTCCCCGTGCGCTCGGAGGATGATT
>QZIJ01000141.1 GCA_003598975.1 Anaerolineaceae bacterium
CGTCGGCGGCGGTCGGCACCGAGACGGACGGCTCGATCATCTGTCCCGCTCAGACGAATGGGATCGTCGGCATCAAACCCACGATTGGACTCGTCAGCCGCGCAGGCATCATCCCGATTGCCCACAGCCAGGACACGGCTGGCCCGATGGCGCGCACCGTCACGGATGCGGCGATCCTGCTCGGGGCGATGTCGGGAGTCGACGGACGGGATCCCGCCACAAAGTCAGGGGTGAAGCGAGGGCTGACGGATTACACTCCGTTCTTGGACGCGAACGGACTCAATGGCGCACGCATCGGCGTCGCACGGACGTTGTTCGGGAGCGATCTGCGTGTAGCCAGAATTATGGAACAGTCTTTGGACGCGATGAAACAGGCGGGCGCGATTTTGGTGGATGTGGAGTTGAAGTCCAGTGACGCGTTCGGCAAGACCGAGGTGGAAGTGTTGCTGTTCGAGTTCAAGGCTGATCTGGACGCGTATCTCGCGGCCTGCACGGATGTGTCTGTGCGCTCGATGGCGGACGTGGTGAAATTCAACGAGGAGAATCGGGCGCGGGTGTTGCCGTATTTCGGGCAGGAGCGCATGGAAGCCGCGCTGAAAAAAGGCCCGCTGACGAGCAAAAAATATCGCGCCGCGCTGGAGAAGAATCATCGGTTGGCGCGCACGGAGGGGATCAACGCCGTGATGACGAAGCGCCGACTCGACGCGATCGTCTGCCCCTCGGGCGGCCCAGCATGGATGATCGATCCCGTCAACGGCGACGGCATCCGCACCTGGGACATGGACAGCACCTCCTACGCCGCGGTGGCAGGGACTCCGCACATCACGGTGCCCGCGGGCTATATCTTTGGTTTGCCTGTGGGGATTTCGTTCTTCGCGAAAGCCTGGCAGGAACCGACGCTTATCAAACTGGCGTATGCGTTCGAGCAAGCCACGAAGATTCGCAAGCCGCCGCAGTTTTTGCCGACGGCGGAGTTGAACCTGTAACCCCAAAAATACGGGACGCGGAGAACACAGTTTGACGCGGAAAACGCGGAGATTTTTTCTCCGCGTTTTCCGCGCTTGTCCGCGTACATCCGCGTCCTATTTTACGATTTCTTCGCTCGCTTTATCAAGTTCAGCCACTTGTTCCGGTGTCAATTTCCATCCCAGCGCGCCCGCGTTCTGCTGTGCCTGCTCGGCGTTCTTCGCGCCAGGGATGGGCATCGTCCCTTTGCAGATGCACCAATTCAGCGCCACCTGCGCGTTGGTCTTGCCGCCGTGATCCTGTCCGATCTTGGTCATCAGTTTGAGCAGGGGCTGGATGCGTGTGAGCGTGGCCGCGGCAGTGACGGCGCGCGGGCCAGGCGGCAATTTCTCGGGCGTGTATTTTCCCGTCAGTAGACCTTTCGCGATCGGTGAGTAGGCGATGACGCGGATGCCGAGTTCGTTACAGCGCGCCAGCAGTCCGTTCTTTTCGATGGTGCGGTCGAGCAGGTGATATTCCACTTGATTCGCCGCCAGCGGGATTCCGCGCCGCGCCAGCGTCGTGTACGCGCGCACCATCTGGCTGGGATTGAAATTCGAGACACCCACCGTGCGGACGAGTCCCTCCTTGACGAGTTCCGCCATCCAGTCCATCAAACGTTCGGGCGGGACGAGTCCAGGCCAATGAATTTGATACAGGTCCACGCGCTCGAGTCCGAGTCTTTCAAGGCTGTTCCTCAGCGCGTATTTCATGAACCAGCGATGGACGCGCCACGGATATGGGAAAAATTTTGTGGCAATGAGCACAGGCTGGTCGGTGGCTTT
The DNA here is from genome assembly GCA_003598975.1 of Anaerolineaceae bacterium. Lineage (GTDB taxonomy): Bacteria > Chloroflexota > Anaerolineae > Anaerolineales > Villigracilaceae > Denitrolinea. The sequence continues at coordinate 1,791 of QZIJ01000141.1, forward strand.
GAGCATCGCACCGAGAAACCGCTCCGATTGCCCCATGCCATAAACTTCCGCTGTGTCTACAAAACGAATGCCCGCCTCCAGGCTGGTCTCGAATGCGGCGTGAATATCCGCTTCATTATGAGTCTGTCCAAAACTCCAAAGAACACGGTCGCCAAATTGCCAGGCTCCCAATCCCATTTCGATGGCGTGCAAAAAGCGGGTTTCGTTGCTGATGGTGTCGGTCACGATGATGCCCTCCGAAGGCAGACTCGCATGATTTTACCACTGCCAGAGGGTTTATAATTTGGACATGCCCACCGTCCGAATCCCCACCGCGTTGAAATATTACGTGGACAATCACAGTGAGATGGACATCCCTGCCTCCTCCGTGACCGAGTTGCTGGCCGCGCTTGCGACGCGTTATCCGTCCCTGAAATTTCACCTGCTCGATTCTGACGGGAATCTGCGCCGCCATTTCACTGTCTTCGTCAACGGCGAACACATCCGCGACCTCAACGGCCTCGACATTGCGCTCGGCCCCGACGACAAGATCATCCTGCTCGCCTCCGCGGCAGGTGGTTGACATGGAACTCACCCACGAAGAAATCCTGCGTTACTCCCGTCACCTCCTCATCCCCGAAGTCGGTTTGCGCGGACAGGAAAAACTCAAGGCCTCGTCCGCGCTGATTATCGGCACGGGCGGACTCGGCTCTCCCGTCGCACTCTATCTCGCCGCGGCAGGCGTCGGTCGCATCGGCCTCGTGGACTATGACGTGGTGGACGCGTCCAACCTTCAGCGTCAGGTGATTCACTCCACGAGCGCTGTCGGCCAACTCAAGGTCGAAAGTGCGAAGCGACGCCTGCTCGATCTCAATCCCCTCATTCAGGTGGATGCATACAACGAGCCATTTACATCCAGCAACGCAATCAAGATCGCCAAAGATTATGATGTGCTGATTGATTGCACTGACAATTTCCCCACGCGCTATCTGACCAACGACCTGTGTGTCTTTCTCGGCAAGCCAAATGTCTATGGCTCCATCTATCGTTTCGACGGGCAAGCCAGCGTTTTCTTCGCGAAAGAGGGACCATGCTATCGCTGTCTCTTCCCTGAACCGCCACCGCCAGGTCTTGTCCCCTCGTGCGCGGAGGGCGGCGTGCTCGGCGTTTTGTCTGCCACCATCGGAAGCGTCCAGGCTACCGAAGCGCTGAAAATTTTGCTTGGCATTGGCAGTCCGCTCGTCGGAAAACTTCTGCTCTACAACGCGCTCGACATGTCGTTCGATTTTGTCACGTTGAAAAAGAATCCGAAATGCCGCGTCTGCGGTCCAAATGCGGACGTGACCGAGTTGATCGACTACGAAGACTTCTGCGGCGTCCCCAGCCACGACCATGACAAAGGCTCTGCGGGCGCGGACTGGGACATCTCCGCGCTGGATTTACACTCCCGCCTCGATTCGACTCCGAACCTGCTCCTGCTCGATGTGCGCGAACCGCACGAGTTGGTGATCTCTGCGTTACGCGGAGCAACGAACATTCCCCTCGGTCAACTCGCGGCGCGTCTCTCGGAATTGGACTCGGCGCGTGAGATGGTTGTCTTCTGCAAATCAGGGACGCGTTCGACGCGCGCGCTTGAGTTGCTGGCCAGCGCGGGGTTTAAGAAGGTGGAGAATTTGAAGGGCGGGATTAACGCTTGGGCGAGGGATGTGGATGCTAGTTTGCCCATTTATTGAGATAAGGTAAAAGTGATTTTTCCTTTGTGTCATCGTGTCCTTTGTGGTGAAAAAAGGTAAAATTGTTCCACCAAAGGAGACCGAATGACAGCCCTTTCCCCATCCGACAAAACCCGCGTGTACGAAAATATTCTCGGCGCGATTGGACACACTCCCCTCGTTCGATTGGGACGCATCGCACATGAACTGCCCTGTCCGCTGTATGCAAAACTGGAATTCATGAATCCTGGGGGCTCGGTGAAGGACCGCGTCGGCGCGAATATTGTCGAGCAGGCCGAGAAGCGCGGGGAGTTGATCGCGGGCGGGACGATTGTCGAGGCAACCAGCGGAAACACAGGCGTGGGCCTTGCCATTGCCGCGGCGTTGAAGGGTTACAAAACCATCTTTGTCATGCCCGACAAGATGAGCAACGAGAAAATTTTATTATTGCGCGCGTACGGCGCGAAAGTAGTCATCACGCCGACCGCGGTCGCCCCCGAAGACCCGCGCTCGTATTACGAGGTGGCGAAGAAGTTCGTCCGCGAGACGCCTAACGCGATTTTGGCAAACCAGTACCACAATCCGGATAACCCGAAAACGCACGAGCTTACGACCGGGCCCGAGTTGTGGGAGCAGACTGAAGGTCGCGTGACCGACGTCATCATCGGGATGGGCACAGGCGGGACGATCACAGGAGTCGGGCGATATCTCAAGTCGAAGAATCCGAATATCAAAATCGTGGGTGTGGACATCGAAGGCTCGATCCTCACTGAAATTTGGCAGAACAAGGGAAAAATCCCGGAAGGCGCGTACCCGAAAACGTACAAAGTGGAGGGCATCGGCGAGGACTTTTTACCGTCCGCGACCGACCTGAGCGTGGTGGATTGGATCGAGCGCGCGGGTGACCGCGAGTCTTTTTTGTGGGCGCGGCAGTTGGTGCGTCAGGAGGGAATCTTTGCTGGTGGGTCGTCAGGCTCCGCGCTTGCAGGCGCGATGAGATATTGTCGCCGCCTCAAGCCTGACCGATTGGCGGTCGTCATCCTGCCCGATTCGGGTTCGCGCTATCTCTCGAAATTTTACGATGACAAGTGGATGCGCGAGTTTGGTTTTCTCTCGATGGAATTTGGCGAGATGACGCTTGGCGACCTCCTGCTTGCCAAACCAAATAAAACGCTGGTCACTGCTGCGCTGGGTGATTCGATCCGCAGAGTGGTGACGACCATGCACCAATACAGCATTTCGCAAATGCCCATCGTCGGCGCGGATGGGACGTTGGTAGGCCTGCTCGAGGAAGTGGATGTGCTCAACCACATGCTTGAACATCACGCGGGTCACAGCCACGATGAGCCGATTGACAATCTCGTGCAAAACGCGGGCGCGGTCTTTCCGCCCGAGGCCTCGCTGGAGGAGTCCATGCCATCGCTCACCGCGGGGTACGCGCTGATCGTGGTGGAAGATAGCAGGCCGATTGGGATTCTGACGAAGATTGATGTGCTGGATTATGTGGCGGGGAAGATATAGGTCGCGTGGTCCGATGATTGTATTGTCGCAACGACTACTCGACCATACGACCATGAGACTACCTCTGCCGATTGACCAGCCACACGCCAAAGATGATGATCGCACCACCGGCTAGTGAAATGACTGTGATCGCTTCGCCGATCATGAAAGCCGCCATCGCCATCGCAACCAGAGGCTCGATATAAAGAAATGCGCCCAGTTGGGAGGCCGGCAAGGCTTGCAGTGCATCGTACCAGGCGATGTAGGCGAGGCCGGAACCAAAGACTCCGAGCATGAGGATGGCCGCCCAGCCTGAGGCAGTGAGACGTGGGAGTTCGGTCAGTCCCGGTCCGAATCCGAAAATCCAGATCGACGTGAAGAGCCACCCAGACAGCATCACATAAAACATCATGCGCGCCGCGGGATGGCGCGCCAGTTCGCGCCGCGAAAGGATGGAGAACACCGCCCAATTCGGCGCGCTGATCAGCACGAGCAGGTCGCCGAAGGTACCTTCTTTTCCCGCGAACAACGCGGACAGATTCCCTTTGCTGACAATCAACAAAACGCCCAGCGCGGCCAGCGCGATCCCGCCGACGCGTTGCCAGCCCATTTTCTCTTTTAACACCAGCCAGCCGAGAATAGCAATGAAAACGGGAGTGGTTGCCACGATCCACGCGGTGGTCGTCGCCTGCGCGGTTTTGAGACCATTAGCCTGCAACCACTGATGAAATGTCACACCGAGGAAACCCAGCAGGGCGAAGTACGCCCACTCGCTTTTTTCAGGGATCGCGAACTGCTTGCGCGCCAGCACCGTCGCGCCGAGGATCAACACCCCGATCCCAAAGCGGATCCACACGATGGTGGCAGGCGAGACTTCCGTTAGCGCGATCTTGGTCGCAATGAAAGTCCCGCCCCAGATGACGACGGCGAAGAGGGCGGAGAGGGTGGGAAAGATGCGGGATTTCATCCCGGTCTCACCCTCTGCGCTTCCAGTATATTCGGGATGCTCTCGATCCTCGTCAAAATTCGGCTCAGATGCGAGATGTCTTTTACTTCGATGACCAGTCGCAAATCCGCCATGCTATGCGCCACCTTTACACCCACGTCCGCGATGTTAACGCCCTCCGTGTTCAATAAATTCGAAATATCGCCCATCAACCCTGTGCGGTCGTAGGCGGAAATTTTGATCGGCACCGAATACGTGCGCACGTGCTCGCCCCACGAGACGCGTACCAGCCGTTCACGGTCTTTCATCCGTAACACGTTGGGACAATCCTGTCGGTGGATGGTCGCGCCGCGTCCGCGCGTGATGTAGCCGATGATCTGGTCGCCGGGCGTGGGATTGCAACATTTTCCTATCGTTGTCAGCAACCCTTTTAGCCCCACCACGTTGATTGCCTCGGTCGTCACCGATTCGCTGGTTGGCGCGGCCGCCTCCAGCAGGTCGGTATCGCCAGTCGTCTCCGAAAGCAATTTAACAATTTTGCTTAGCGAAAGGTCGCCGCAGCCGATATCCACATACATTTCATCGGGTTGTTTGTAGCCCATGTTGCGACCCAGCGTTTCAAGGTTGGTATCCACCAACCCTAGCCGTTGAAGTTCACGCTGCAACAGGTCGCGGCCCGAGGACAGGTTCTTTTCGTAATCTTCTTTTTTGAACCAGGCGCGGATTTTCGAACGCGCCCGCTGTGTGCGGACGAGGCCGAGATTGACGTTCAGCCAATCGCGGCTCGGGCCGCCTCGCTTCGCAATCAGGATCTCGACCTGGTCGCTGGTTTTCAGGGCCTGGTCCAACGGGACGAGTTTCCCGTTCACCTTGGCGCCGCGGCAGCGATGACCGATATCTGTGTGGACGTGATAAGCAAAATCAATTGGTGTGGAACCCGCGGGTAGGTCAATAATGTCGCCCTTCGGCGTGAAGACGTAAACGCGGTCCATGAACACGTCGGACTTCATCCCGTCCACGAATTCCTGCGCGTCGTCCACGTCGTGTTTCCAGTCCATCATGGCGCGCAGCCAGTTGACGTGTTGCTCAAAGGCCATATCGCGCGCTTTGCCTTCCTTGTATCGCCAGTGTGCGGCGATGCCCAACTCCGCGTTCTGATTCATCTCCGACGTGCGGATTTGCACCTCCACAGGCCTGCCGTCGTCGTAGATGACCGCTGTGTGAAGCGACTGATAAAAGTTATCTTTGGGCGCGGCGATATAGTCGTCGAATTCGCCCGCGAGTGGACGCCAGGTGGTGTGGATCAAACCCATTGTGGCATAACAGGCGGGGACGTCTGGGACGATGAGGCGCACGGCGCGGATGTCGCGTACCAGTTCGAAGGGTTTATCCTTGCGGATCATTTTTTTGTAAATGGAATAAATGTGTTTGGGCCGCCCGCTGATCTCCACAGGGATGTTGTGCTTTTCAAGCAGGGCGTGAATGGATTCGATGATGGCCGTCACGCTGGCTTCGCGGTCGGGACGGCGTTCCGCGAGTTGCTCTGCAATTTCCTTGTATTTTTCTGGATTGGTGTAACGGAATGAAAGGTCTTCCAGTTCCCACTTCATTTGCCAAATGCCGAGGCGATTAGCCAGCGGCGCAAAAATATCCATGGTCTGCTGGGCAATCCGCCTGCGTTTGGCCTCGGGCATGTGACCCAGCGTGCGCATGTTATGCAGGCGGTCAGCCAGTTTGATGAGTACCACGCGCACATCTTCGCCCATGGCAAGGAAGGTTTTGCGGAGAGTTTCGGATGCCAGATCCTGTTTGCGTTTGCGTTGGCGTGCCGCCTCGGTATTTTCGTCTTCCACATTGCCGTTGCCGTTTGATTTGTCCATGTGCTGGTCGTCGCGCGAGACGCGCGGCAGGTTGGTCAGTTTGGTGACGCCGTCCACGAGCGTGGCAATCGTCTCTCCGAAATCGAGGCGGATGTCGTCCAGCGTGACAGAGGTGTCCTCCACGGTGTCGTGGAGGAGTCCCGCGGCCACCACTTCGGGCGGGACGCTCAAGTCGGCGAGAATCTGCGCAACAGCCACACAGTGTGTCACATAGGGCTCCCCCGAGACGCGCGTCTGCCCGCGATGCGCCTCTTCCGCCACCCGATAGGCGCGTTGCACCAGTTCGCGGTCGGCGACGGAATAGGTTGCGGGTAGTTTGTTCAACAGGTCTTCGATGCCTGTCAGATGTTGCGCGGCTTTCATGAAGATTATTTTATCGCATAACGAAAAACCAGGTTTTTGTGCGAAACCTGGTTTTGGGTGTCGTTAGTGCTTGATCGCGTCTTTTAATTCTTCGCGGATGTCCATGGCGCGGCCCGCGAGGAGGCCGATGAGCACGAAGAAGAAGGTGGCGGCCAGTCCAACCCAGAACGCCCAGTCTGATTTCCACACAATCGGCAGGATGAAGATGACCGCCGCGCCGAGCAACAGTCCAATGAACGGACTGCGGTACATGTTGGGGATGGTCCGCCAGGCTTCACCGAGCGAGTAACGCTTGCCGCGCTCTATTCGCTCCTTCTGCGCGGTCGTCCTCTGGAATTGTCTTTGCTTCACGAGCGGGTCGCGGTCTGTCAGTTGCCTCTCGCGCAAGCGTTTGAGTCGCTCCTGTTCGTTGCTCATGTTAGCCTTTCCCCCTCTCCCGCTGGGAGAGGGGCGGGGGTGAGGGACATTACAACGTCTTCAACAATGCCTGTCGGCTGTTCCTCAATCGGTCGGAGATGATCTCTGTGATTCGCAGCATCACTTTGAATCCAGCATCGGGATGGGCTTCCATCACCTGCATGAATTTGTCCGCGGGGATGGCGATCAGGTGGCTATCTTCCTCGCATATCGCGGAGGCGGTGTAATGATTGGGCGCGACGACGCCCGACCAGCCGAGGGTCTGGTTTGGGCGGCTGACAATGCTCACGGTGACCGAATCGGGCCGCGATGTCAGGTTGACGCGCAGGGCGATGCTTCCCTTCACAAGCAGGTGCAGTTTGTCCGCCAGTTCGCCTTCGCGGAAAACAAACCCATCCTTTTGCACAAATACATCCTCGCAGAATTTTGTTACATCCTCCAGCACATCTGCGGAAATACCTTTGAACAGTTCGAAATTCGCGAGAGTTTCCTTGGTGATCATTTGGCCTCCAATGAAGTAAAATTGCCTCATTGTATTGCACGGGAGTAAAAATGTCCATCACAACAAATGTGACACGACTGCTGGACGCGCGCAAAATTCCCTACACAGCCTACGAGACGCCCGCCGAGAAACTGGGCGCGCTTGAAACGGCTCGCTTCCTGAACGTTGAGCCTGCCTCCGTTTTCAAGACGATCGTCGTCACCCGCGAGAGGCCGCGCAAGCCCCTGCTTGTAGTTGTCCCCGGTGATGCGGAAGTGGATTTGAAATTGCTGGCCGCCGCGCTGGGCGAGAAAAAAGTTTTTCTGCCATCGGAACGCGAAGCCGAGCAGTTGACGGGATTGCAGGCTGGCGGCATTTCTCCGCTGGCCCTCATCAACAAGGGTTTTCAGGTTGTGATCGACTTGTCCGCGCAGGCGCTGGGCGAGATCCACATCTCGGGCGGTCAACGCGGCCTCAACATCAAACTCCCCGTTGACGCGTTGGCGCGGTTGGCGAATGCGAGATTTGCGGAGGTGAGTCGTTAAACAGGTTTTAGAAACCTGTTTTCTCGAAGAAAACGGGTTTCTTGCTTCCAAACTCTACGCATCAAGCTCAGCCACTTTTTCTCCGTTGATCCAGATTGTGTAGTGACCTGTGGGGAAACTGCCGAGCGGGATGTTCTGTTCAAACGGCTGGAGCACTTCCGCGCACATGGTATCGGGTGTGGACAATGAATACACGTCCACGATGATTTTGTTTTCCTGATCGGGCGGATTTGCGTTGATACGCAGTTGGTTGCAGGGTGTGGGCAGGTTGCCCGCGATGACCAGCATGAACTGGAGCGGATAACTTTCCATCGTGAGCAGGTCAACCGAATCAACGAAGGCCGCATCGCGAACGAGAGCGTCGTCACCGTGACGGGGAATGGTATTGTCGAATTTCAGCGGCGGGACGGGATCATCGTTGCTTACGGGTTCGTTGGGATTGACGATAGGCTGGTTGGGGTTGTCAATGGATTGATCGGGATTGCCTGCTGTTGGCGCACAAGCCGCGAGCAAAACCAGGGTCAAAAGAACGGGAAATAACCATTTCATGAAAGCCTCCGTTTTCGTTTTGCAGACGACTTTTGGGGACGGAATGTTCCTCTCACGAAGGGATAATAATCACATTGAAGGAATGCGGGCAGGCGTGCTAGAATCGAGGTATGAAAATTAATGTTAAGTTGATTGCCACGTACCAGAACCTTTTACCTGTTGGAACGTCTGGAAACACAATTGAGATCGAGGTCCCGAGCGGATCCACTATTTCGCAGATACTTTCCTGCTTTGGCGTTCCGCAGGATGATACCAGCGTGATAGTCCTCAACGGCCTGACCGTTGATTTGAATACTCCCGTCTCCGAAGGCGATACGATAGCGGCATTTTCGGCGATTGCGGGAGGATGAGTAAAACGTAAAAAATTAAAACGTAAGGAGTACCCATGAACGGCTGGCACGGAAAACTGTTGCGCGTCGATCTCACCAACCAAACCACTTCTGTCGAAGACATTGACCCGAAGGTCTGCCGCGACTTCATCGGCGGACGCGGCGTGGCAATGTACTACATCTCGAAGGAAGTGGACCCGCTCGTTGACCCGCTCGCGCCCGAGAACAAACTCGTCTTCGCGACGGGACCGTTGACAGCGACGCCCGCCCCGACGGGGAATCGCTACATGGTCGTCACCAAGTCTCCGCTGACGGGCGCGCTGGCGCACTCCAATTCGGGCGGCGAGTTCCCCACCTGGATGAAGCGCACGGGATTCGACTTGTTCATCTTCGAGGGGAGGGCCAAAGAGCCAGTCTATCTCTTTGTGAACGAGGACCAGGTCGAGGTCCGATCTGCCGCGCACGTTTGGGGGAAGGATACGCACGAGACGACGGACATGCTGAAGGCGGAGACGTCCGACGAAGCGCGCGTCGCCTGCATCGGCCCCGCGGGCGAGAATCTCGCGTTGATGGCGTCCATTATGAACGATAAGCATCGCGCCGCGGCGCGTTCGGGCGTGGGCGCGGTGATGGGGAGTAAGAATCTCAAGGCCGTGGTCGCGATGGGAAATAAAAATCCCGACCTGCACGACCCGACGGCGATGCGCGACCTGAGCGTGGACACATCCAAAAATGTGGGCGCGGATGTGAAGAAAGGCTCGAACATGCGGATTTACGGAACTTCGTATGTGCCGCAGGTGACGAACACGCTAGGCATTTTCCCGACCTACAATTTTCAGCAAGGCACGTTTGAGCATACGAAAAACATTGACGGCGACGCACTCAAGAATCAATATTTGATCCGTCACACGCCTTGCTATCGTTGTCCGCTTTCGTGCGGGCGTTTGACCGAAGTGCCAGATGGAAAGTACAAGGGCAAGGGCGAGGGTCCCGAATACGAGACGATCTCCTCGCTCGGTTCGGGATGCGGCGTGAGCGACCTGGCCGCGCTGGTGAAGGCGAATTATCTGTGCAACGAATATGGCATGGACACCATCGGAACGGGCATGACAATTGCCGCCGCGATGGAAATGTACGAGAAGGGCTACATCCCTGAAGGTGTGATCGGCCAGCCGCTGAAATTTGGCGACCACGACGCGATGATCGCGATGATTAAAAAGATGGCAACCCGCGAAGGCTTTGGCGATGATCTGGCGCAGGGAAGTTATCGTCTGTGCGAAAAATATGGACATCCCGAAATCGCGGTGACGACGCGCAAGCAGGAATTCCCTGGCTACGATCCGCGCGGCTCGCAAGGCATGGGCTTGCTCTACGCCACATCGAACAAGGGCGCGTCGCACATGGAAGGCGACGTCGCTTACGAAGAAGTCTTCGGCGTGCCAGTGAAAGAGAATCCGCTTTCGACCGATGGCAAGGCGGAGTTGGTGAAACACTTTGAAGACTCGTTTGCGTTGATCGACTCGTCGGGTCTGTGCGTGTTCGTCGCCATCCGCTACGTTTTCAGTAAAGATCGCCTAATCTTCCCGCTGAGACTCTCTGAGATGATGAACTTCACCACAGGCGCGGGCTACACGCCCGAAGAGATCATGAAGGCCGCCGAACGCGTCTACAACCTGGAGCGCATGTTCGTCCTCAAGGCTGGCTCCACCGAAGATGCTTTACCGCATCGCATGTTGCACGAGCCTCTTCCCGATGGCCCAGCCAGGGGCAAAGTGGTGGAACTCGACAAGATGCTTCCCGAGTTCTATCAATTGCGCGGTTGGGACGAGAAAGGCTGGCCGACGAAGGAGAAGTTGGAAGAGTTGGGATTGACTCCCAACTCCTAACCTCCGTCTCGCATTCTCTCAACAAAGGCATTTCCATGAATCCAATAGACCTCCGCTCCGATACAGTCACCCGTCCCACCCCCGCCATGCGCGAAGCAATGGCCAAAGCCGAAGTCGGCGACGATGTTTACGCCGAAGACCCCACCATTAACCGTTTGCAGGAAATCGCCGCCGCCCGCACGGGCAAAGAAGCCGCGCTCTACGTCCCAAGCGGCACCATGGGCAACCTGGCTTCCATCCTGGCTCACTGCCAGCGCGGCGACGAAGTCATGCTCGGCGACAAATCGCACACCTTCCTCTACGAAGCAGGCGGGATTTCTGTAGTGGGCGGGATTCACTCCCGTCAACTGCCCAACCAGCCCGACGGCTCGCTTCTTCTCTCGGACCTCGAGGTGGGTCTTCGCGGACCCGACTCTCACTTTCCGCCCTCGCGTCTCATTTGCCTCGAAAATACCCACAACCGTTGCGGCGGGACGTACCAGACGCCCGATTACTTCCGCCAGGTGGGCGAGTTTGCCCAAAAGCACGGGCTCAAAGTGCATCTCGACGGCGCGCGCATTTTCAATGCCACCGTCGTGCAGGGCGTGGATGTGAAAGAGTTTACCCAACACGTAGACTCACTCACCTTCTGTCTCAGCAAGGGACTCGCCGCGCCTGTTGGTTCGCTCATCTGCGGGACGCACGAATTCATCCAGCGCGTGCATCGTCAACGCAAGGTGTTGGGCGGTGGCATGCGTCAGGCGGGGATTTTAGCCGCGGCTGGCATCGTCGCCCTCGAGATGATGGTCGAACGCCTCAGCGAGGATCACGCCCGGGCGCGCGCTCTCGCCGAACGTCTAGGTAAGTTGCGGGGACTGGTCGTGGATAT
>QZIJ01000129.1 GCA_003598975.1 Anaerolineaceae bacterium
GATGAGAAACTGCTTTAGGTCCGGGCGCTTGTCCTTGCTATGCCCGTAAGTGATCTTTAGCGGGGGATCATCAAAATCGTAATCTCCAAAAACACTGATGGAGGTCGTGTCAAAGTGCACTCGGCGCGTGTCCACGTCAAACACTCCAACCGCGTTTTGCGCAATCTGCGAAAAGATCTTTTGGGGGCCGGTATCGAATAGCTTATCCAATACCCGGCCGACGTTATGATCGCAGAAGAGCTCCGGTTTAACATCTTGGCCCAAAATCAATTCGATATCCTTTTCCTCGAAAAACTCTTCGAGCCGGTACAACGAAGTCCTTCCCGAAAGCGTGTCCAAGACCATGGCCAGGACAGTTATTCCTGGTGAAAGCTCCATTTGGCTGTCGACCATTGCATCAAGGGTTTCCACGAGCCGGATCTTTTTAGCAAAGTCTTTGATGATCGGCAGATAGCCAACTTCGGAAAATGTCAAATCGCCGGGTACTAGTGTTGTCATTTGGCCCTCTCATCGTATGGGTTACACGTGTGAGGGTGTAAGTATCAGAATTAAATAGGAATGTCTAGTCCATAATTTATGTTTATATATCAATATGTTATAGTGTTTTAACGCTCGGGCATCATTGAGAAATAAATTCACGTGACCTCATTGATAAGGGTGTCGAAAGTAAGCCACAACACTCAAGTGAGGTTTTTATCATAGAGGCAGAAGCTGAAACATATCTGCCGAAAACAGCCTCACCGGCCGAATTGGTCAAAGCGATCTATGGCGACAATGAGCTGTGTTTAGGTCGAATTTTATAAATCTATCAGGCGCCCATGTATTCTGCCTATGGAGTGACCCAGATCGGATTCACTCCGTTTTTTTATCGGTAGATGTTTTCAATCCACCTCATGGCTTCCACATCGTTGATCGTCCCCAGATACCGCTGAGTGGTCGATAGGTTCGAATGCCGGAGAATGATCTTGCTCACGATCTCGATGGGAACACCTGACCGGCTCGCGTAGGTGGCCGAATGCCGGCGCAGGTCATGCGGTCTGAGGTGGATTCCTACCAACTTTCCTGCCTTTTGCACCATCGCCCGAGCAGCTTCATAGGTAATCGGAAAAATTCGATCATCTGGTCTTGTGCATTTGCTGCTGGCATAGATGTTGAGGCGGTCGGCAACCTTCTGGGGGATGAAAACGATTTCCTGTTCTTTGCCGCTTTTAGGCTCGTAAAGGATCAACTTGCGGCCCTGCAGGTCTTTCATTCTGAGCTTGAGTACCTCACCTATCCTCATCCCACCCCGGGCCATAAGTTCGAGCATCAGGCGGTTCCGGATCTTGGTGGTCCTAAATATGATCTCGTCGATGGTGTCTTTTTCGATGACCTCCCAGCGGGTGGTCAGTTTTTCACGGTAGAGCTTTCGGAGGGTCGAGTTGTCACATGGGTTACCGACATTGTGGGTTATGTTGTTGTGAACGAAATTGAAAAAGCACAAAAGCTGAGAGTACCGGATTCTTTTGGTGTAGGACTTATTGCTCTCCGTGAGCTGGTTGAGGAAGGCAAGGATCTGGTCGGAGGTTAGCTGATCAACGTCGTCATTGCCGTGCTGCTGGCAAAAGCGGTCGATCACAACCTTATAGGACCGAACCGTATTTTTTTTTGGAATGGTTCATGTGGTACTCAAGCCAAATTTTTGCTGCTGAGGATGTTTTCATGGGACCTCCTTTCGTTGAAGGGCATTTTGCTTGGTTTCTTAACAAATCAATTTAAATCACCGTTAGGTATTTGCACCCTTTATTGTGCAGATAGCTGCAGCAGGTGGTATATAATCACCACTGCTGAATATTTCCGGCAGGCCACAAGATATTGTGGCCACTAAAAATGAGACCCATGAACAATGTCGTTACCATTCCGGTTTGAATCGAATGTTAATGATCCCGAAGAATCTGGCCAACATTCCTCGCACGACTATGTGTTGCTTACTCATGCGAAAGAAGATCGCACGAGTGCGGCCTTGAACATTTCATTGTCAATATGAATAATTGCCGGGTTAATAACAATGGAGATCCTGCACGGCCATGAAAGGCATCAAGGTCTATCCTTCAAGGTCTGTTTTCATTTTCTCATATTCTTCCTTCGCGATTTCTCCTTTGGCGTACCGCTTCTTCAGGATGTCCAGGTGGTTTTCATTTTGTGTCGTCTGTTGTGTTGGCGTCTGACCCTTCACTTTTTGGTGCTGAATAAAGAAATAGGCCCCCACGCCAATGACGATCAGAAGTATTATCCACATATACATCCCTCCTCCATATCCAGTTCCGTAATGCATCATGGGCATCCATCCACCAGCACCTTCGCGGCCGAATTGCCCGTCGCCGGAACAGGACACCAGTAAGCCAGCAATCAACATAAGAGACAATTTAAGATATTTATTCATCTTCGGGCATCTTCTCATTTTGAATGCTTTCCTTCTCTTTTATCGCGGAGGTGGAATCGAATCACTGCCTCCGTTAAAGTGTCAAGATTTGAGAAACAGCACCTAAGCACCTACCGTCGTCCCCTCCAATAGTAACCGCCTCCCCCGCCGAACAATAAAACCAACACTACGATGATAATGATGAGGGTTGTAGTACTCATGGTAATCCTCCCTTGGCTTTGTTGTATATTTTTGGTTGCTAATTGCCGACGAGCTTTTTGACCTGACCGATCTTTTTTTGAATTTTGCCGTCCACATTTTCGCCCTTGCCGGCTGCTTCCAGGTCTGGATCCATACTTACCTTCCCGGCGATTTCTTTGATCTTTCCCTTTGCTTGGTGCAATTTGCCCTCTGCCTCGTCCCTGGTCCCTGATTTCATGATATCTCTCCTGTTGGTTTGTGGTTTGATTGAATTAATCCCTTCGGTCCCTTTTCCTTCTTACTCATAGCGCCCGGCATGAGTAGCGGCAATCAAAGGGAATAATCGTGCCGGTATTTACTACTTGTTAATCCAATCTTCGTGCCAGGATTCCAATGCTCTGCGTAATTCACTTATTGTGCTGATTTTTAGGCGTAACTTGTTTGCAAAGCATATAAAGGGGCGGCTACTGAGTGCCATATTAGAGGGGTCATATTTAACCATTGGGTGTATGTGACCTTTTTGTGTCTGCTACTGCCGGACCCGTAAATTGTCTTGTAGGCGAGTTTCTTTTACAAATCAAAAATTTGGATGACGATTCGTTAAGTATAGAAGACTGGCACAAAGATTGAGTAATAAATAGTGAAAACGATAAAAATATCACGTTGGGCGACGCACTCGGGGCAGGAACTATTGCTGCAAACCCAATGAGCGCACCCCGCACCGAAGGCTGCCGATTCCATTCGACGGCCTCTATTTGAAAACAATGGAGGGCCATCCTATTCCAACTGAATCCAACAGAAAATCCTGGTCGCAGATGACAACCGTATGGTGCTCGCCATGGTTTGCCAAATGCTCACGTCGCTGGCATATGACGTCCAAGAGGCAGATCATGGGCTCGAAGCCCTGACGCTTTTCGAAAAGGAGAAATTCGACCTCGTGCTCACCGATATCCAGATGCCTTATATGGATGGCTGGGAACTGGACCCGCCGGGTCAAGTCCCTGGCGCCTGGCATGCATGTGATCGCAATGACCGGCATGGCTCCGATGGCCACAAGATATTGTGGATTGCAACTCGACCCGGAAGTGGTGATTAGGTCGATGTCTCCAAACTCATCAGCCCCAAAAATCCTGCCCATGGAGTGAACCAAAATCGGATTCACTCCATTTTTTCACCGGTAAATGTTTTCAATCCACCTCATGGGCCTCCACATCGTTGATGGTCCCCAGATACCGCTGGGTGGTCGATAGGTTGGAATGCCTGAGGATGATCTTGCTCACGATCTCGATTGGAACCCCGAATCGGCGGGCATAGGTGGCAGAATGCCGGCGCAGGTCATGCGGCCTGAGGTGGATGCCCACTGTCTTTCCTGCTGCTAAAATTGTCATCCTGGCCGACTCACAGGAGATCGGTTGGCGCACGGCGAACCTGAGAACCTGAGCATATTGCAAGCCATGGAATCGGATCCGCCTTTTACCTGTCCTTTTTTTTTCCCCCCTGGAATAGAGGACTTTAATTTTTGCCGCCCAAAATTATATTAAACAGCAACGGTGTTTTGGACCAGGGCGATAACCATCTGCATGAGGAAATATGAAAGGGCTTGATTCAAGTTCGGGTCGATCGATCGACCCGCGAGGGCATGGCAAGAAAAAGGAAAGACCGGAATGGATCAAGAATCTGTCCCGCTACGACAAGCCCAATACCTGGCTTGCGATCGAACAGCTTGTCGGCACGTTTGTCCCTTACTTTCTCATACTCTTCCTGATGTACCTGACCATCCGACTGGGCGTCTCCTACTGGGTCACTTTCGCACTGGCGCTGCTGGCTGTCCCGTTCTACATCAGGATCTTTATTTTTTTTCACGATTGCGGCCACGGGTCTTTTTTCCGGAACCGCAAGGCCAATACCGTCCTGGGCTATGTATGCGGCATCCTCACATTTACGCCCTTCGAGCAATGGCGGCATGACCACGCCATACATCATGCCAGCATAGGCAACCTTGACCGTCGCGGCCGGGGGGCGATCACGATCATGACGGTCGATGAATATCGCAGGGCTTCAATGCCGCAGCGAATCGGATACCGGCTGTATCAAAATCCCTTCATTATGTTCGGACTGGGTTTCCTCTATAAATTTATCATTCAATCCAGGTTCCCCCATCTCAATGACAACCGGAAAAGGCAACTTAGCGTTTATTTCACAAACCTTGCAATCGCCGCCATTGTCGTGGCGGCATGGTTCACCATCGGGCTTCGAGAATACCTCCTCATTCAGATGCCGATCGCCTTCATCGCGGGAACCTTAGGTATTTGGATCTTTTATACTCAGCATAATTATCCAGGCACCTATTTCACGCGCGAAAAAGAGTGGGATCACCTGACAGCTTCCCTGAGGGGCGCATCTCATTACAAGCTGCCTCCCATCCTTCAATGGGCCACCGGCAATATCGGGTTTCATCATATCCATCATGTGCGTCCGCGTATCCCCAACTACAATCTCCCAAAATGCTACCAAGAAGTAAAAGAGCTTCATGTACGGCCGCTTACCATTCGCAGAAGCCTTGAAGCCCTCTTCCTGAGCCTCTGGGATGAGGACAATGGCAAACTTGTGGGTTTCCGGGATATCAAAAAGCTGAACAGAAAGACCCCTGTGTCCGGTTAGTTACCTGCGCGGTTGGAAATCATCGAATCTGCAGACTACTGGTGCCAAGTTGTGATTAGGTCGGTCGATCTATCTACAACTTTTCAGACAAACTGAAATTCCAGATAACTGTCATTAGAAGTAAAAAATCATGCCCTAGTTCCCTCAAATCCGAACGGGGTGCGTTGCTCACTCCATTCTTCCGGAAAGGACCGGGTCAATCTGGCCAGCGAAATCCCATCGGGCTCTTCACCGTTGATGATAGCCTCGATGATATCTGGAGCCAGGGTGGTTAGTTTCAAAATGCGCGTCACATAGGAGCCGTCCACGTTTAGTACACGGGTCAGCTCGCTGATCGAGCCGATCTGACCGCTTTCGAGGATTTCCGCCCACGCAAAGGCCCTTGCCAGCGCCTGGATGACCGACACCTGGACCGGTTCGGCGGCTTCGGCAATTCACCGTCCAGGGCTTGGGGAAAACTCCCCGCCAGCACGATAACCTTATAGCGCCGGTTGTTCCAGATTTCGGGTGCAGAACTGCCGCCCCGAGGCTGGATATCCCGGCGTCGCCCGTCCGCGACCAGAGTGTTTCTGGCCGGTGGATGCATTGGAGCTGGCGGAGCAGTTGGTAGATGGAAAGGAAGCGGAATTATAAAGCGCAAAACAGTCGACAACTTGCCCGATCATGGCCTTATAATAGCTACAGGAGTTTCGAGGCTTCCCTTTGTATGGTTCGGTGACCGTGGGCACGAGATTCATCAAAGGATGGGCTACTGCCTTGCCCGGCACGACCTACGTCTATCGACATTATTCTGTCAGGCACATGTAACAGCCTCTTTATCGAAGCAAAGCTTGTCGAACGAGAGTTTGGTGATTGCTCCGTTTTTGCCGGAGGTGATTGCGAAGGTAGAAATCCGTATCCAGAAATGCTTGGCGACTGCTATTTGCACCACATCGGCAGGAGGTATTGGCAGCGACTGGATGAACTTGGCTTTTCTGAGGCGATTCTTGTCAAAGGGGCTATATGTCCGTTTGCGAACTACCTGGCGTGGTTTACTTACTATCGGGCAGCCTGCCCGTTTTCTATTTTCCGCATGAGCAGGAGTGAAATTACTCGGTACAAGATGAGCATCGCAAATAGCACACCCAGCAATGCGCAGACGCGCCAGAAAAATGCATCCATCACAACCAGGCTCTGATCGGCCACCGTCATGATCCGCCCGTCGACCGAATCATTCACCTCCTGCATCCCGTGTCTCAATTCTGGCGATTCTAGCAGGTGTTCCGTCGTCGTGAGCAACTCGTTCATTCTCTCAATGGCGAGCGTCACTTCTTTGGCCGTCTGCGCGTACGCGCGGATGTCAAAGGGCTGCCCCTCATTGCCCGTCTTCGACTGGTCCAAGGCCGTATACCGAGCAAACAGGGTATCCGCCGTCGTAAGCATTTCGTTGAGTGATTCGCCCGCTGGTTTCAGCGACGCGACGAACGTGTTTGCCTCGTCCAGAGTGGCCCGCACGTTGGCGATTGTCGCATCCGCACGCTGCAAACGGTCATCGATCCCTGTGAGAATGGCTTGCCGCTCAGCCGCGATGTTTGCGGGTAGTTGCTCGATCTGATCGGTCACCGAATGCACGTCGGCAAGAGCCGTGTTGAGTTCAGGGGTGGCGACCAAATCGCGCTTTATGGCCGCCGCTTGCCACCGGAGCAGCGTGGACTCGCGCTTGAGCCGATAGAACATTCGCTCGCCGAGCAGTCGTACCTCGTCGACGGCCTGCTCCGCTTCCGCGATTTCCGCGAAGAGGCCCCGGGCCTCGAGTATCTGGGCGGCGGCGGACCTGCCCCGCCCGATGGCGAAGTTTGAGAAGCGAACAAACGAGGCGCGAACGACTTTGGGGTTCTCCTGTCGCCAGTCCCGCAGCAGAGAGTCAAGAATATCGAGTTGATCGGCGGTGAGCACACGAGCGGCGAGCATCCGCGATTCCGCTCTGGCCTGAGACAGGGCGTCGGCCAGCGCCTGACCTCGCTTGCCGAACACCGCCACGGCCCTGCCGTCGTCGTCCCACTCCTGACTTACCAATGTCGTGACCACCACCAAATCAAGCACGCGGGTGAACGCGTCGGCGTTACTGGCGATATCGTAAACGTTGCTGGCGTTGTCCACGAGAAGTATCTGTGCCGCTCGGCGCTGCGCCGGATCAGGGTTATCCTCCTGCAAAGCATCGCAGACGGAATAGAGCAGGCCGACGTAGCGGTCGGCGAAGGCGCGGGTGAGTCCGTCCAGCTCCGCCAAGGTAACTCGCTCGCCAGCCTCCGCACCATCAAGCCGGCGCGAACGCTCCTCTTTTTCTGTTGTGCTGCTCTGTAGCATGGCGCATCCCCCCAACAAGAGCACGGCGATACACATCCCCAACAGCGTGATTGTGGCAAGTGACTTTTGAATTTTCATCGAGCAGTCCTCCTTGTTTTCGCTGACAGAAAACTGATTCCGCGTAGGTGGCTTGGGGTGGGGGGTGCATGGCCGGGTAAGGCGCACATCAGCGGCATCAATACGAATAAAGGGCACCAGGGCAAGTGCGCGGCTGTTCGCAGTTACCCCTCTTATTCCGCCCCATTGAGTCGCCTTTTCAAGTTTCCACAGGATCTGAAATTAACCACTCAACGAAAATATAACAACGCATTTCCTGTAAGTTTCCTTAGAAGGTTCGTGGATGCCGCCTTTGACCAGATTCGGCAAAATGCGCGGACAAACGCTTCAGTGACTATCCGGTTGATGGATACCATTGCGGTCGTGGCTGGTTCAGCAAAGCGTCCGGAGGATCGTGCCGCGCTGCTGCGGCAAACCAAGCTTATCGCCCGTGGTGCTCGTGAGGGGTTGCCGGAAGTGGAGGACCGGCGCGACGTGGAAGACCGTATGCAGGAGGTGTCCCGCGTTCTCAAGAGCCCGGCGAGTAGTTCTATTCTATGCTCATGATGAGCAAATCATGCAATCTTAAGGTCTCCCCTGTCGGACCACGCTTCACAGCTCCGGAGGTCTGCCCGATAGGGCACGAATCTCGCCTCGCAAGGCGATCAGCTCCTTCCGAAGGTCAGCAAGCTCCTTGGCCCCCGCCAGCTCGGTTTCGCTACTCTCCGCATCGCGGCCGACAAAGTAAGTGGCGAGCGTCGCCGTCACGTAGCCGAAGACACCAAAGGCGTACAGCGAAAGGAATACGCACAGCAAGCGCCCCTCGAACGTCTGGGGCCAATACTGGGAACCCATCGTCGTCATGACCATCGCAGTCCACCACAGTGCCTCCCCATAACTGTTCAGGCCGTCGGCAATCTCGTTTTCGAAGGCGTACATCCCTGCTGCACCGGCCAAAGCGACCAACACCGTAAGGGCGAGTACGTAACCAAATCCCCGGCGACGAAGGCTCGCGCCCAACGCGCGCATGCCGCGGTTCAGCGAGCTAACGACACGGAACAAACGCAAACCTCTGCCCACGCGGGCCAGCCGCAGCAGGCGAAAAATGCGAAGAATGCGGAAGATGCGCAGCGCTGGTATCATCAACGAAATGGCGAGCAGCCAGTTTCTCTTAAGGTAAGCAATCTTGCGTGGGGCCAAGGCGAATTCCACCGTGAAGTCGAGAATAAAAATCGCCCAGATGATCATGCCGATGATTTCAAACGCAGAACTTATGCCCCAGGTCAACTCCACTACCAGTAGCGCCAGCCACACGAAGGCGAGAATCAGCATAGGCGTTTCGAGCCACTCCTCCAATCGTTGGAGTAGCTCATAGCGCTCCCTTTCAAGCGCCTCCTTGCCAGGAGCAAGAGTTTTCGCGTCCTGCTTCTCGCTGGTGTTGATGTCGCTCATCGGATATCCTGTTGCCCGGATGCGGGATGCCTTGTTGCGGTCGCCTGACCTCGCCAGCATTTGCGCCAATCCCCCGTCGACTTTGCGGGCTTCCACAGTAGGGGCAATACATTACGCCATAGACAGCGTAAAAGGGGAGGATGATGAGATGCAGAGCAACAATACTTTTAGCAAAGCAGTCAAATGCCTCGAAAAAGCGGATTTCTGGCGCCTGGTGTTTAATTGGGGGAAGGCTCGTCCGCAGGACCGCCATGGATGTCATCGCTGATAATCAGATATTTGCCCGCTTCCCACAAAGCAGGCGAATCCAAATCGAATGCAATATTGCACGTTTGACGCACCGCGAGCAGCAGTTTACTCGATTTTGACCAGTCCTTTCACGCGCCCCGCCATACCGCCGAGTGCCGCGGCGACTGCGCCCAGCAGCAGTGTGAAAAAGGCTGCCAGAGCAGCACCACCAAGCGCATCGGAGTATTTTTCCGCAGTCTGGGACAGACGCTCAGCTTGTTTTTGCAAATTCTGTTTTAGTTGTTGATAGCTGCTTACCCACTGGTCAACCGTGCTGCGCGCTTGCTGCTCGCCTATATCCGTGTACTGGAGCAATATATCAACAATTCTTTGCCGATCCGCCTGGGTGATTTCCGGCTGTGCAAATATTTGTTTGATAGCGTCGGTCAGTTCCGTTACCGCAGTCTCTCCTCCCCGCTGCCTGACCATTTCTATGACTTGCTTTGCTTCTTGTGTAATGCTTTGAATCGGATCCTCTGTTCCGGTCAGAATTTCGGACACCTGTGGCGCAACGGCCGATACAGTTTGCCCTGCTGAGGAAAAGACAGTTCGCATGATCCCGAACGTTCCGCCCAGAATCATTCCTACGGTATTGGTGAGCAAAAGCAAACTCAACAGGAAAGTCAAAGCCCAAGTAACGATTCCATGCAGTGTCCCGTCGAATTTGCGCTGAAGCCCGGCGAACCTGCTTGTTGTCCAACCGCCCAAGAACAGGGCCACAAGCCAGCTCAAAATCCACCAGATCGTCGAGCCTGTTGCCACTCCGCCGAATGGATTTTCTTCACTGGCTGGCTCAACTGCAAAAAGGCCAATGGATATGCCAAGCAGCATCAGCATCATGGCCGTGGTAAGCGTTACCGCTGTTCCGCCGAACACGCCCCCCCAGGATAACCTTGAAATCATATCCCGCGGTGATATTATTTTTTCGGTGGTTGTCGCCATTTTTCCTCCCATTTAGTGAGGTTTAAAAAATTTTACGCTGCGCTGACAGCCGACCCTAATGATGCATGAAACCCGTTCCTGGATTTCCCCAGCGGAGCATTCCAGTGTGGCTCTGTAGCACGGCCGTTTCATCACAGCTGGTGTAGTGTTATGCACTATTGCCATTACTTATGCAGCGTGAGGGTCTCAGTGCAGGTTTTTACCTGAAAGTTAGTAAATCAAATTAGGGCAACCCAAGTCGGCTCGAAATAAGGTAATGGAGTTATTTGGCAGATAATATAAATGTATACGGGACTTGCCGCTCTTGCTGACAAAGTCAACCGCTCCGGCTTTATATGGCCTCGGAGGCCTCTTTGTCGTCGTGCATGGAAAACGCGATAACCTGGTCATTGCAAAATTTGTGATTAGGTCGATCTATCACCGGTCTAAATGATTTTTCGAGTAGTTTTGATAGCTTGCGACTAGAAATAGATATCTGTATTTTCGGAAGCGAGTTATTATCAGCGGTACGGTGAAATTCAACCGCACGCGGAGCGTGTCGGCTGCAATGCGGTGTTGGGCGTCATCTTCTGGGTTGATACCTGGTTCAGGCGGGAACCTCCGACAGCCGCCCCGTATCTACGTCGTAGATGAAGCCCCGCACCGGGATGCTTTCCGGTATCCATGGGTGCGATCTTACCTTGTGCAGCTGTTGGCGTACGTTTTCCTCCAAATCCGTGAAGGCGTAGAAACGAGCGGGGGCGACGGGCGCCTTCCTTGTCTCCTGTCGCAGCTTCGCTGCCAGTTCCTCATCCTTGAAGGTGAGCATGCCGCACTTTGTGTTGTTGATGATCATGACCTCCTGGGTCCCCGCAATATGGCAGGAGACGATCAGCGACCGCAGCACATCTTCGGTCACGATGCCACCCGCGTTCCGAATAATGTGAGCATCTCCCAATTCCAGGGCCAACAGTTTCGATACGTGGAGTCGACAGTCCATGCAGGTAACCACCGCAAGCCTGAGGCGGGTGGGCCTCCCTGGCAGATCCCCTTGCTTGAAGCCTTCAGCGTACTTCTGATTCGCATCCAGTACCTTATCGATAGCGCTCATACGGCCAGCCTCCAGATAACCGAATGTGGGCTCGCTGCCCTTGTCAGCCCGATGCCGCTACTACTACGATGCGTACATAAAGCATCAAGGCTCGATCCTTCACGAACTCCTGCCACTTTGCTACGAAACATCGCGCTCCAGCGAGTTGCGTCGTTGGTCATCCATGTGCGCCACGGCGCCCGCGAGCGGGGTGCTATGCACATACTGCCAAAGAAACTCCTCCGGCTCCGGGGAACCAGCTCTGTCATCTCTCTGCCGCCTGACGACCGAATTCACCCGCTGCTGGAAGCGCAGTGAGGAACGAACGGAACTGCAAGCAGTCTGGTGAAATGAGTTCGACGGCTGTTGGTCTATTCCATGCCACCCGTCGGTGGCAGCCCTGTGGAATCATATGTCGAATTTGGAACGGGCGGCCAGCCAGCAGGGATCGGCTCGCCGGGGAAGCGGACACCGAAGCGCTCGACAAGTTCGGGCAGGGTTTCGGGGCGCATGTCCAGTTCGTAGCGGACGCACAACTCGGCCAGAACCTGCGGGGCGGCGGAAGCGACACCGCCGAGGTCAACCAATTCGCTGAAGAAACGCTCGAAGCCGGCGGGCGAGATAATCTCGAGGATGCGGCAGGGCTCCTCGCCGGCGTTCCAGAATGTGTGCCACTGCATGCGTGGCTTGAACACCAGGTCGCCAGGGCCAGCTTCCAGCACCTCATCGCCAAGCAGCGCGCCCATGCGCCCTTGGAGGACGAAGCTGTACTCATCCTCGCGGTGGTGCCGGTGCAATGGAGCCGCCAGCGCGCGAGGCCCTAAGGGATGCTCAACCAATGAGAATCGCTCGCCCGCTTCGGTGCCGTCGATCACAAACCGTACCCCGATGCTCCCCAGAAACCCAGCCTTGCCATCGCGTGGCCCGACAACTTTCGCTTTGTTCGTGCTCATTGTTTGCTCCTTATGCACATATTTCCATCTTGCTGCTGTCAACGACCACACGTGCAAGGAATGGGCGTAACAAAGAATGCACCATAACATCGTGCGCAGCTTGCCGAACATTGTTTATGCGGATCAGTATAAAATGCCCATTGATTGATTTTTGTCAGCATAATACGCAAGCGGTTTGGGGAAATCACGTGGTTGTGCTTCATTAGTCAAATAGCGGCAGGGGTTTTATGTGGATCAACATTAAAAACCTAATTAGGAGGGCTATATCAGCTCTCTGTCTCCTGTATTTTCAAGGCCGTGATTAATATGCTAGCTCGATGGAAACTGGCTATTGAAAACCCGGTGATACCTTCACCAAATCCATGTATGCTGGAAAAAGGCGGGTCCCTTTGATTAGGTCGATCTATCTGTAAATTTCGAGGATCTATCGAAACAAAATTGCTGTTATTAAAATGAGTTTTTATGCTCAAGGTGCTGGTAAAACATGAGTGTATTGATCGCGACATATTTGCTGGAGCAATCCAGAACCTCCAATCCGGAGGCTCCTTCAACCGCCCGTACACTGCCCCGACATTCGGTTCGACCACTCGCCTATAAAACCATTGGATGGCTGTATGCATCCTTCCTCGGCCTTCATCTTCCACCAAACGGCTTGAACACCACGATCAGCCTGGGCAGCAGGGTCAGGGCGGCGATCAGGGCCACCAGCATGGCCAGACCGGTGAAAAGACCGAAGTAAATGGTCGGCCAGAAATTGGAAAAGGCCAGGATCGAGAAACC
>QZIJ01000106.1 GCA_003598975.1 Anaerolineaceae bacterium
ATTCGACGCGCCCGGCGTGGCCTTTCGCGCCCGTCTCTTTGGCAAGCCCGCCGTCCTCACCTATCACTGCGACCTCGATCTCCCCTCTGGCCTCTTCAACCGCATCGTCAACGCGGTCGTCCATTTTCAGAACAACATGGCAGGGATTTTAGCGAATCATATCGTGACGTATACGCAGGATTACGCCGATCACTCGCCCTATCTCTCGCGCTACGCCTCCAAACTGACCCCGATCCTGCCTCCCGTCGAACTGCCGACTCCATCCGACGGCGCGGTTGAAGCGTTCGCGTCCGCTCATGAGGCCGCGACCCGCCGTCCCGTCATTGGCATGGCGACGCGTTTTGCGTCCGAAAAGGGAGTCGAAATCCTGCTTGAGGCGCTTCCGAAAGTCCTCGAGAAATATCCCAACGCACAAGTGTTGTTCGCGGGACAGTATCAAAACGTGATGGGCGAGCAGGCTTATTTCGCGCGGCTCCAATCGCAGATCCAAAAATACGAGGCGAGCGGACACTGGAAATTCCTCGGCAATCTCGATCTCGAAAAGATGGCCGCGTATTATCCCAACCTGGATGTTCTGGTTGTGCCGTCACTGAATTCGACCGAAGCATTCGGACTCGTACAGATCGAAGCGATGATGAACGGTGTGCCGTGCATCGCGTCCGCTTTGCCTGGCGTGCGTCGCCCCGCGCAGATGCATAAGATGGGCGAGATCGTGCCGATTGGCGACGCGTCCGCGCTGGCAGATGCGTTGCTGAAAGTACTGGCGAACCGCGCAAATTACAAATGCGACACTGCCGAACTGGCGCGTACCTACGATCCCGACTCAGTCGCGGTGGAATACGAAAAACTTTTCGCCAAACTCATGGGGAAAAAGGCATGACCAATTACCAATCACCAATTACCAATCACCAATCTGACAAGGATTTCCTCTTCCTCCACATTCGCGACCTTCCGTACTTCCGAGGCTTCTTGCGCGCCATCGAATCGCGCTACTATCAGGACTTCGACCTCCCCGCACCCATCCTGGACGTGGGCTGTGGTGACGGCAACTTCGCGGCACTGACCTTCGACCGCCAAATTGACGTCGGAATCGATCCCTGGCACGATCCCATCCACGAGGCGAAACAATACAACAAGTATCATCTCCTCGTCGAATCAGACGGCGGCCGCGCGCCCTTTCCAGACAATTATTTCTCCAGCGCGTTTTCCAACTCAGTGCTGGAACACATTCCGCATGTTCAGCAAGTTTTGAAAGATGTGGCACGCACGCTCAAACCCGGCGCGCCGTTCTATTTTTGCGTCCCCAACCCGCGCTATCTTTCCGAGTTGTCGCTTTCACGCGTTTTCGGCAATGGTTACACGGAATGGTTCCGCAAGATGTCGCGCGTCGAACACGCCGTCGAGCCAGAGACGTGGCGCGGCTGGCTCGAGTCTGCGGGCTTCACGCTCGAACGCTGGTGGCATTATTTCTCGCCCGAAGCGATGCGCGTGCTTGAATGGGGACACTACTTCGGCGCGCCGACGCTCCTTCCGCACAAACTTTTCAATCGCTGGATCATTTCTCCCACGCGCTGGAATCTCTACCTCATCGAACGCTTCCTCCGCAAGTACGTTGAATCTCCCGAACATCCACAAGGCACGTTCACCTTTTACATTGCCCGCAAACTGATCACTGAAAACTGATTACTGGTCACTGACTCCATGCCCTTCGACGAATCCTACTTCTCCACCCACACCTACGCGGACATTACCTTCGCCAAGTACAGCATGTACTGGTGGTCGAATCGATTCTATGCGACTCTGGCGCGTCGCTACGGACGCCGCGGCGCGCGCCTGCTCGAGATCGGCTCCGGGCTGGGACATCTGGTCGCGCAACTCGAAGACTCCTTCGTCACCTTCGGCATGGACTTGAATCACTGGGCGGTGAAGCAATCCAAATCGGTGGTGAACGCGTCCGCGCTGGAGACAGCATCTGCGCAGGAACTTCCGTTTACTGATTCTTCTTTCAATGTAGTCATTATCAAACACATCGTCGAGCATTTGCCTGATCCCGCCCAAGCCCTCCGTGAGATCGGACGTGTCACCGAACCCGGCGGGACGCTCATCCTCGCCACGCCGAATCTCGATTCGCTGTTGAAGCCGTGGAAAGGCGAGAAATGGATCGGCTACCAGGACCCGACTCACATCTCCCTCAAGCCGCCCGAGGAATGGCTGTCGCTAATTCGAAGTGCGGGCTTCAGCCTGCAAAAAGTTTTTTCCGATGGTTTCTGGGATGTGCCTTACATTCCGTACGTTCCCAAGCAAATCCAAAAATTAATCTTCGGGTCGCTTGGCGGCTTCCAGGCAATTACAGGTTTTGTCTTCCTCCCGATGCGCTGGGGAGAGAGTATCATTGTAATCGCGCGGAAAAACAAGTGATCAGTCATCAATGATCAGTTTTCAGCCATCGCCTACATCCTAATTCCTAATCCCTAATTCCTATCTCCCATGCCCGAACCCACCGTCCTCGATTACGTCAAATCCATTTTCAAAGACTGGCATTCCTTCACCGCCTTTCTGCGCGCCTGGGCTGAACGCGCCGACACGACTCAACTCGTGGAAACTTCCGCACCCGAAGACAAAACATCGCCCGCCGAATCCCCAGTTACCAATTATAGCGAAGCATCCCTGCGGGACCAATCGCCAACATTTCCCTGGCGCTCCCTCCTCGCCCTTCTCCTCGCACTGATCGCTCAACGTAGTTTCGAGCCGCTGGGAGAGCCACCTACGCAGAGCGCGATGATCGGTGTGCCACTCTACATCGCCGCGCTCGCATTGACGGTATGGGCTTTCCTCCGCCGCGAATGGATGCCCGCGCCCCTGCCCGCGTCACAATCCAACACAGACCCAATGGCAGTACGCCCCATTGAGTTGTTCCTTTCGTTGTTTGCGGGAGGCGCGGCTTTTGTGTTGCTTAAGGAGAATACGTTCACCTTCTGGAACGTGCTCGTGTGGACGTTGTCCATCATCCTCTTCATCCGCGCTTTTTGGTTGAAAGAATCGCAATCTCTATTGCAGAAAATCACGACATCCCTATCACGCATTCGCCTCACGCCGTGGACGGTGCTGGTCGTCGCGGTCTTCGCGCTGGCTGTCTTCTTCCGCTTCTATCACCTCGACGAAGTCCCTTACGAGATGACCAGCGATCACGCCGAAAAACTGATGGACGTGTTCGACATCACCGAAGGGAAATATTCCATCTACTTCCCGCGCAACACGGGACGTGAGCCGCTCTACATTTATCTTTCTGCATTGGTGGCAAGTTTCACGGGTGTCTCGTTCCTCAGCATCAAGGTCGCGGCGGTCATCGGCGGGTTGCTGATGCTGCCCTATCTCTACCTGCTCGGAAAAGAACTCGGCAGTGCGCGTATCGGACTTTTGGCTGTGGCGTTCGCGGCGATTGCCTACTGGCCGGGCGTGATCGAACGTTTCGCGCTCCGCATCTCGTTCTATTCACTCTTCGTCGCTCCGACGCTCTACTATTTAATTCGCGGATTGCGCCGACAGCGTCGCAACGACTTCATCCTCGCAGGTGCGGCGCTCGGTCTCGGCCTGAACGGGTACATGCCCTTCCGCATCATGCCGTTCGCGGTCGTCATCATTGTGCTGATCTACATTCTCCACGTGCGCGACGCGCAAGCGCGCAAACAGTCCCTGCTGTGGCTGGGATTGCTCGCGCTGACCTCGTTCATGTTCTTCATCCCGCTGGCGCGTTACGCCATCGAAAATCCCGACATCTTCGGCTACCGCGCATTGACACGCGTCAGTTCGCTTGAGACGCCTCTGCCGGGTCCCGCGTGGCAGATCTTTCTCGGCAACCTGTGGAACGCCGCCAAGGAATTCAACTGGTACAACGGCAACATCTGGGTGCACTCGATCCCCGAACGCCCCGCGTTGGATGTTGTGGGCGGGGCGCTGTTCCTGCTGGGATTTTTCCTCGTACTGTTCCGCTACCTGCGCTCGCGTCACTGGGCGGACCTGGTCCTGCTCCTCGCCATCCCGTTGACGCAGATGCCGTCCATCCTCTCGTTGGCTTTCCCCGTCGAGAATCCGTCCCTGAATCGGACGGCGGGCGCCATCGTCCCCGCGTTCCTCCTCGTGGGGATCGCGCTCGATGGCCTGATGTCCTCTCTCGGGTCGGGAAAGAGGCAGAACATCATCGCATGGAGTCTCGCGGGCGTCCTCTTCGTCCTGTCGTTCATCCAGAATTACGATCTCATCTTCCGTCAATACAATTCGCAATACGAGTACAACGCATGGAACACATCGGAGATGGGTGCGGTGATGAAGGACGCTATCCAGCGCGGCGTGCCTGTGGATAACGTGTGGATCGTGCCGTATCCCTTCTGGGTGGATACGCGCCTGCCGCCGATCTGGGCGGGCGTGCCGGGCCGTGACATCGCCATCTTCCGCGAGAACCTGTCCACCACGCTGGACATCGCCGGGCCAAAGGTTTTTATAGTCTCCCAGCCTGATACAGAGACGCTCACCCTCCTCCAGGCGTTGTACCCGCCGGGACAGTTGCAGCCCTACGAGTCGGCGATTGACACTCACAATTTCTGGATCTTCAGCGTGCCATGATGTATCGTCTCTTCCGCCCTCTCCTCTTCCGCCTCGATGCGGAAACAGCCCACGCCCTCACGCTGAACGCTTTACGTTTTTCGCAATCGGTGTCTCCCGCGCTCGGGTTGCTAAAACTCATTTATTCCACGCGTTCCAAACCCGTCCAGGCGTTTGGATTGACGTTCAAGAATCCCGTCGGCCTCGCGGCGGGCTACGACAAGGACGCGCTGGCGGTGCAGGGATTGGGCGCGCTGGGATTCGGTCACATCGAGGTCGGGACGGTGACGCCGATGGCGCAATCGGGAAACCCGAAGCCGCGCATTTTCCGCCTCGTGGAAGATGAGGCCGTCATCAACCGCATGGGCTTCCCCTCGCGCGGCGCGGAATTCGTCCGCAAGAAATTGAATCCCGTGCGCAGGATGAGCACGTTCGACCTCGTGCTGGGCCGCAGGCCAAAGAAATCGGATGTGGTGCTCGGGGTGAACCTCGGCAAGAACAAGTCCACGCCCAACGAACAGGCAGTGCTCGATTACCTCGGCCTGCTGGAGACCTTTGCTCCTCATGCTGATTACCTGACTATCAACGTCAGTTCGCCCAACACGCAGGGACTGCGCGACCTGCAGGGACGCGCCGCGCTGGAAGGACTGCTGACCCAACTCGATGCGCAACGACGAATCGAGGAGGCCAAACTCGAAAAACGGATTCCGCTTCTCGTCAAGCTCGCGCCGGACTTGACCCCTTCAGAGTTGGACGACGCCCTCGATGTGATCCTGCAAACGCGCATGGACGGCGTCATCGCCACGAACACCACGCTGGGACGCGAGGGACTGCGGTCCGCGCGTCAGGGTGAGAGCGGCGGGTTGAGTGGAAGCCCGCTGCGGGGAAAGAGTGAGGCGGTGTTGAGTCAGGTGGTGAAGCGCGTGGACGGCCGCGTTCCCATCGTCAGCGCGGGTGGAATCATGAATCCCGACGATGCAAAACGCCGCATCGAAATGGGAGCGGCGTTGGTGCAGGTCTATACGGGATTGGTCTATCGCGGGCCGGGGCTGGTCAGGCAGATCGTGCGCGGCCTTTCTTCTTCGTGACCTTTGGTTTGAACTCTTTGGCCGTGGCTTCCTGGTGTGGCGCGGTGAGCAGGGTGAAATTGCCGTCCGTGAATTGGTGGAGCCACTCGCCCGCCTGTTGACCGGCGTCGGAGGCCAGCGCGGCGTCGAGCGCGGCGCGGTCATCGAAATAGAATTCGTGGATCTTGAACGGACGCGGTTTGCCCCCATCGTAAATAACATCTTCAATCAGGCTGACGGATTCACGGCGCAGGCCGGGCATCTGCTCGGCCATGTGCAGGAACGCCTGCCAGCCAGTGATGAATTCGAGTGAATTTTCAGGCTGGCCAAAAAGAATGATGAGTTTGTACATGGTCAATCCTTCATCCACAACCCGCCGGTGGATTCCATCCAGTCTGCGATGTGCTCGACCGCGCGGGGAATATCGTTGTCGGAGATGTCCAATTCGAGGCGTGGAAGAATTGATTCAGCCGCGAGTTTTCGGATCAATTCCTGCTCATTGATAAAAAGTTGCAGATCGTCATATTGCGAGGGATTGCCCGAAACCTTGAGCCGTTCCGCCCGCGCCGCCGCGAACGAATCGGGAGAACGGGTCAACAGAACAAGGCGAAATCCAAGCGGCAGGAGGCGTTCCTCCAGCCATCGGAAGTCGTAATCCCTGCCGTAGGTCATCCATTGATACATCCGCGTGGAAAGATGGAAGCGGTCCACGATCCACGAATAATACTTTTGCAACTCGAAGAGTTTGGCCCACGCGGCATACGTCTCCATCGCCAGGGCTTCCTCATGCGGCTCGAAGTTGATCAGTCCACGACCCCATGGGACGTTTGTGAACGCGCACCACTCGGCAGAGATGAGCGGCGAATGATAACGATATCTGCGCGGCCCCACAATGCGTGGGTGTTCGTTCAACCCAAATGCAATGTCGGTCTTGAACGTCAGCCGCGTGCCTTCGAGGATGATCTTGGGGACAAGTTTGGACATGCGCGAATTATACTTCGTCACATCAAGCGCTTTTTGAAGGGCGGTCGGGCGAATTGCAAAAAGGTGTGATTTCTGTCGGTGAAATCGTCTTATGGTATCATCTCTCCATACAGGTTTAACCATGGACGATAAAATCACAATCATCGAAGGTCCCCCGCCCATTTTCGAAGCCGTCAACGACGGTTGGGCCATGGGTCTCAACGAAGGCCCGAACTTCTCCATCCCCCTGCTCACGCGCCTGCGCACATTCAACGGCCCCGCCCTGGTGGAGCGTTGTTACCGTGCCTGGCACCAGCACACCAACATCCACCTCCATTACCGCAACGAACTCGGTCTCGAACAGACCGCCCCCATCGCCGCCGCCCGCAACGTGGAAACGCCCGACGGCCACATGCTTCTGTTGTGGGTCTACCTCGACAGCGACAAAGTGGAACTCGAATTCGATTCGGGGGACGATGACTCCGCCGAGGACGGACTCGAATAAACTGGACCGGGCCGCGCGCCCGGTCTTTTTCAAATCCCATGCCAACGCTTCTTTCCACGCTTCAATCGGGTGTCCGCACCCTGACGTTTAACCGTCCCGAACGCGCCAACGCCTTCGACTTCGAGTTGATCGCATCCCTGCTCCGCGCCCTGGACGAGTCCGAACGCGACCCGCAGACGCGCGTCCTCGTCCTCACCGGCGCGGGGACCACCTTCGGCTCGGGACAGGACATCACCGAGATGAAACTGGCCGCGGGGAACATCTCTTACCGCGAGCATCTCTATGAGACCTACAATCCGCTCGTGTTGAAGATCCGCACCATTGAAAAACCCGTCATCGCCGCGGTCAACGGGATGTGCGCGGGCGCGTCCCTCGGCGTGGCCCTCGCCTGTGACCTGCGCATCGCCGCGGACGAAGCCAAGTTCGTCGTAGGCTTCAGCGGCATCGGACTCGTCCCCGATAGCGGCGTCTCGCTCTTCCTCCCCGCGCTCATCGGGCTCGGCCGCGCGACGGAATTCTATTTCAGCAATGAACCGATCAATGCCGAGACCGCGCTCAAGTGGGGATTGGTCAACCGCGTCGTCCCATTCAATTTGATGGACGCGGTGCAAAACACCGCCATGTTGCTGGCAATGGGTCCCATTGGCGCGTATGGCAAGGCAAAACTGGCGTTCAACAAGGCCATGTATCCGCATCTTGAAGAAGTCCTTGCGATGGAAGCGGATTTGCAGGAAGATGCAGGGAAGACAAAAGAGCATCAGGAAGGCGTGAAGGCATTTTTGGAGAAAAGAATACCGAAGTTCAATTAACCCAAAGGATACAAAGAGCACAAAGAATCCTTCGTGTTCCTTTGTGCCCTTCGTGGTGAAAAATGAATTACGAACCCGTCATCGGACTCGAAGTCCACGCTGAGTTAGCCACCCAATCGAAAATGTTTTGCGCCTGCGCAGTGGTGGATAACACCGTCGCCGCGCCGAACAGCGCGGTCTGTCCCGTCTGCGCGGGGATGCCGGGGACGCTGCCCGTTGTCAACCAGATGGCAGTGGAGATGGGCATCCGTGTGGCGCTGGCACTGGGATGCACGGTCAACCCCGTCAGTGTGTTCGCGCGCAAAAATTATTTTTATCCCGACCTGCCCAAGGGCTACCAAATTTCGCAATACGAACAGCCGCTCGCCGAGCATGGACAACTCGTCATCCAGACTTCACAGGGCGAACTGACCATCCGCATCCGCCGTGTGCATTTGGAGGAGGACACGGGCAAGTTGACCCACGTCGAGGGTGGATCGTTGTTGGATCTAAACCGCGCGGGCGTGCCCCTGCTGGAGATCGTCAGCGAGCCAGACATCCGCTCGGCGGAGGAAGCGGTGGCCTACGGCGAGGCGTTGCGTCACATTTTGCGCTACCTCGAAGTCAACAGCGGGGACATGGAGAAGGGCGTCATCCGTTTCGAGGCGAATGTGTCGGTGCGATTGGTTCCCAGCAGGGACGGGGAACCCGTCCCCTACGGGACGCGTACGGAGGTGAAGAATCTCAACTCGTTCCGCGCACTTGAACGCGCCATCGTTTTTGAGATCGAACGCCAAAGCAAGGTTTTGGATTCGGGCGAGACGGTGGAACAGGAAACCCTCGGTTGGAACGAGGCCAGCGAGCGGACATATTCCCAGCGAAGCAAGGAAGACGCGCACGACTATCGCTACTTCCCTGAACCTGACCTACCTCCGCTCAAAATGGACGAGTCCTGGCTGGAACGCGTCCGTGCGGAGTTGCCCGAGTTGCCGCGCGCGAAAATGCAGAGATTTGTCACGAGTTATCAGTTATCCGAAAAAGACGCGGCGCGATTGGTGGAGGAAAAGTCCACGGCGGATTATTTCGAGGCGGCAGTAAAACGTAAAGCGAAAAACGTAAATGCAAAGACGATTGCGAACTGGATTCTCGGCGAATTGTTCGGGCTGATGAAAACGCGCGGGGAAACAGCCGACCGGCTCAAGGTCAAGCCTGAAGCGCTGGCCGAGTTGGTGGACTTGGTCGCGGGCGGGGAGATCAATCAAACCACGGGACGCGAAGTCCTCGCCGAAATGTCCGAAAGCGGAAAATCGGCAGGGGAAATTGTCACCGCAAAAGGGTTGAAACAGGTCTCGGACGCGGGGTTCATCGCCAAGATCGTCAGCCAGACGCTGGATGAAAGCCCGGGCGAAGTGACCAGTTTCAGGTCCGGCAAGGAAACGGTGTTGAATTTCCTGTTCGGGCAGGTGATGAAGAAAGCCGCGGGCAAGGCCAATCCGCAGGTGGTACGAGAGGAATTGGAAAAACAGTTGAAGGGGTCATAAAACAAGATGAATATTGTCACATTGACGGGAAGTTGAATCTCGTGTAACCTTGTGCCAGTGGTAAGGAATCGTTTGACATGATAATGTTCCAAACATAGTCTTGAAATAGCGGGCTCCCCGTCCGGGGTGCCCGCGTATTTTTTTCTTAATCACTCTTAGGAGAACACAATGTCCGAACAACTCAACGCTTTTGAAATGGCGCAGAAACAATTCGACGCTGTCGCCAAACAACTAGGCCTCGACGCTGGCGTAGCGGAAGTTTTGCGCTGGCCGATGCGCGAATACTCCTTTCGCATCCCCGTGCGCATGGATGATGGCACGCTCAGAGTCTTCCAGGGTTTTCGCGTCCAGCACAACGACGCGCGCGGCCCCAATAAGGGCGGTATCCGCTTCGCCGCGAACGAGACGATGGACACCGTCCGCGCGCTCGCCACGTGGATGACATGGAAATGCGCCGTGGCCGATATCCCCCTCGGCGGTGGCAAGGGCGGCATCATCGTGGATCCGTCCACGCTGTCTGACCGCGAAAAAGAAGAAATGTGCCGCGGTTGGGTGCGCAACATGTGGAAGAACATCGGCCCGCGCAACGACGTGCCTGCTCCCGATGTTGGCACCACCCCGCAGATGATGGGCTGGATGATGGATGAGTACTCCAAACTCGTTGGCCAGTTCACGCCCGGCGTGTTCACCGGCAAACCCCTCGGCGGCGGCGGTTCCCTCGGACGCACCGAAGCTACCGGCTACGGCGTCATCTACACCGTGCGCGAAGCCATGAAACACCTCGGCATTGATCCCAAGAAATCCGTGGCGGCCATCGAAGGCTTCGGCAACGTGGCGCAATATGCCTCCATCGGCTTCATCGAAATGCTCGGCGGCAAGGTCGCCTGTGTCTCCTGCTGGGACCGCCACGAGAAAAAGGCCTTCACCTACAGCCACAAAGACGGCGTGGATCCCCGCTTCTTGCTCACCATCGTTGACCAATATGGCACGATTGACAAAGTCAAAGCCGAAAAGGCTGGTTATGTCATCGAAGACGGCGACAAATGGATCGAGAAGGATTGCAACGTGCTCATCCCCGCGGCCATCGAAGGTCATGTCAACGGCGACACTGTCAAGAAGATGTCGAAGAACGTGAAGATCGTGGCCGAAGGCGCCAACGGTCCCTGCACGCCCGAAGCGGACGAATACTTCAAGGCCAACAACATCTTCGACATTCCCGATTTCCTCTGCAACGCAGGCGGCGTCACCTGCTCATATTTCGAACAGGTGCAGAACGATATGAACTTCTACTGGTCGAAGGAAGAAGTACTCGAGCGCCTCGACCAGAAGATGACGGCCGCCTTCCGCGGCGTGCTCGATATGGCCACAGAGAAGAAAGTCTACATGCGCGACGCGGCTTACATGGTCGCGATCTCACGCGTGGTCAAGGCTATGGAACTACGCGGCTGGTTGACCGGCGGCTTCTAGTATGATACAGGAACCAGGTTTCTCATAGAAACCTGGTTCCTTGTAACGAACAGGGACGCGCCCGACGAGGACGCGTCCCTGTTTGATTCTTTCGCTTCCCGCGTGACTGGAAGCGGATCCCGCCACGAATCGAATTTTCCACCCAACCGGGTTGGCAACCGCCTACTGCGCTGGAGAGGCCGGCGCGACAGGCGGAGGAACTGACTTGTTGTTGAATTGATTCCAGAGCAGTCCACCCAGCGCTCCCATACCAGCCATCAGACCAAGATTTAAGATGGCAAAGCAGGCAGTGCTGACAACGAGGGATGTCCAATAGACAATGCTGACATCCCCGGCGCCTCCAGACAAACCAAGCTGGCGCATAATCTGCATGGCGCCTTCCGGGCCGACCGAGGCTCCATTGATAACCGCCCCAACGATCTGTCCCAGAACCGCTCCAATGCCTGCCAGCAATCCCGCGAATGCGCCCGACTTCACCGCAACAGATTTTTCAACGGGCTTGTCAAACACACCAGCCAAATACCCGGCAAACGCGCCGACAAAGATCGCCAGGCATGGAGTGCAGAACGGGGTGATGATCGTTCCTCCCAAAGCCACTACAAAAGCGATCACTCCCAAGATCAAAGCCGACTTTTTCATAGCATCCTCCTTTTCGTAACAGAATACAGAGACATGCAGGGATGTCCCTAAACGGTTGGGCAATGCGATTTTAATACAAATCTGCATCAAAACAGACGACCTCCCTCCGCTCAAAATGGGACGCGATGTACGCGAAGAACGCGGATGTTTATTTTATTTCCGCGTTTATCCGCGCTCGTCCGCGCCCAATGCTTTTACGGTTCAATCGGGAAGCCAGCCTGAATCCACGCGTCCATGCCTCCGAGGATTGCGCTGACTTTGGCAAAGTTGTTGTGCAGAAGGATGAACGCCGCACGGGCGCTGGTGTGTTCGGTCGGTCAGGTGCAGTAGGTGATGATCCACTGATTCTTGTCGAACGAAACGCTCTTTGGGTTCTCCTCGATCCGCGTCAACGGGATGGACAGCGCGCCCGCGATATGACGGGTCACAAACGATTGCGTGGTGCGCACGTCCACAATGACGGCCGCGCCGCTGTCGAACGCGGCTTTGGCCTCCTCCACCGTCACGCGCGGGACGTCGGCCTCCGTCTGCGGGAGGTTGTCAGCGGGTCGACTCGTCGGTTCGACGGTGACCGCCATCTCGGTCGGGGTGGAGGCGGAGCAGGCGGAGAGGGTCAGGACAAGTAAAACAAACAACGGATAAAGTTTTTTCACAACAGGGCTCCTCGACAAAAAGTCAAGAAACCCGTTTTCTTTGGAGAAAACGGGTTTCTTTTGTTTACAGTTCGCAGTAGCGGTCCACGTGTTTGGCGATGATGGCGATGCTGTCGGCCCAGAATTTCTTCTTGCGGATGTCGATGCCGAAGCGGTCGGCCAGATCGGCGGCAGTGGCTTCGCCGGTGGAGGCCAGCAGGTTTTTGTAATCCTGCACGAAGGCCGCGCCACGCTGTTTGAAGATGGCGTAGAGACCCGTGCCGAACAGCAAGCCGAAGGCGTAGGGGAAGTTGTAGAACGAGATGCCCGTGGAGTAGTAGTGCGGCTTCCACGTCCACATGTATTTTTGGAGGGCGCGCTCGTCGAGGCCGTCGCCGTAGGTGGCTTTCTGGGCGCGTTCCATGATGTCGCAGAAATCGTCGGCGGAGAGTTCGGATTTTTCGCGGCGCTCGAAGACTTCCTTCTCGAACAGGTAGCGCGAGTAGATGTCCACGATGACCTGCGAGGCGCCGTTGAGATGCCCTTCGAGGATGGCGAGTTCCTCCTGCGGGTCTTTCGTCCTTGCGAGGCGCGCCTCGGTGACGATGGTCTCGCAGAACGTGGAGGCGGTTTCGGCCAGCGTCATGGGAGTATCCTGTTGGAGGATGGTCTTGTCCTGCTGGTAGGCGCACTCGTTGTGGAAGGCGTGACCGAGTTCGTGGGCGATGGTGGAGATCTGGTCGGCGGACCCGTCGAAGTTGACGAAGATGCGGCTCTCCTTGAGCGATTCGAC
>QZIJ01000080.1 GCA_003598975.1 Anaerolineaceae bacterium
CATACTCTGTGCATCTATATCAATCGCCTCCTCGGTAAGCCTGCTTTTCTCCAAATCAAAGCATTAGCTTTCCCGATTTAGCATAAGTCCCTATTAATACGGTGATTGGGTCGCTAATTTGGCTGCCCCACTTAGGATTTAGATAGAAGGGTAAAGTTGTACCAGTATACAAAGCTTGGATTGATATAACAATTACCCAAATGCACACAAGGCCTACAAGAATCGTTGATGGCCAAAGCAGGAAAAGCGCCCAGTCTCTTCCTTTTTGATGAAATTTTAGAAGATGGAATCCTATATAAACATAAATGCCTGCCCAAATCCCGTCCATTATGTATACTGGTTTTCCATTGTATGTGATACCCGAGTCGCTACCTGCATGTCCAGCGCCAGTAATCAATTGATAAATATTTGAAATCGCCAAAATGATAAAGAGCAATGCTATCAAGCGAACGCCCCATTTGTTCATCGTCTTTTCTCCTTTCGCCTCGATGATAACAAGGATTTGAAATTATGGCTTCATCTCGAACGCGTCCCGCAGGGAGAACACCGAGTTCTGCCAGACGCGTTCGAAGCGAGCCGCGTCCACGACGGGTTTGCGGATCATCTTGAGGCAACTATCCATTTGCTGGGAGGTGGCGCTGGGTTTGCTGTAGAGTTGCAGGGCGTACTTCGAGAAGTCGCGCACCATGAAGTCGAAGATCTGGTCAACGGTGTCGTCGTTCACTTGATAGAGGCGGGCGTTCTCAAGGATGAGCTGACCGTAGACCACGAGTGTGAAGAGTTCGCCGAGGGCGAGCAGGAAGTCGGTGTCTTTTTGCTGGGCGTCGCTGGGGGTGGCGGTGGCGAGGAAGAGTTTCAGCGTTTCGATCTGCTCGCGGAAGAGACGGATGTTGGGCAGGTCGTAGAGTCCGTAGGCCAGGTTGTAATCGTGGAATTGGATTCTGCCGAGTCCCTTGGCGGGTCCCTGATTGAACAGGAAGTCGTCATTGGCGGCTTCACTGCGCGTCAACACGGGCGGATACTCGCCAGGCATGAAGAAGTAATTCGCCATGAACTTGACGATCAGCGCGATGTTGACGTGGACCGTCCCTTCGAGTTTGGGTAGGGCGCGGATGTCGCGTGCGGCCATCTCGAAGTACATATCTTTCTCGAAACCCTTAGCGGCGATCACGTCCCACAGCAGGTTGATGACTTCCTCGCCCTGGGTGGTCACCTTCATCTTGACGGTCGGATTGTAGAGCAGGTAGCGGCGGTCATCGGGCGAGGCCGCGCGCATGTAGTCGGCGGCGCGTAGGGCGAAGAGTTTCATCGCCACGAGACGCGCGTAGGCATCGGTGAACATGCCGCGGACGTGGGGAAAGTCGGTGACGGCGAACCCGTACAGGCGTCGGTGCGAAGCGTGGTGAATCGCCTCGTAAAAAGCGTGGGTGCAGATTCCAATCGAAGCCCAGCCCAAATTATATTTTCCGATGTTGACCGTGTTCAGCGCCGCGTCCCAGGCGGACTGGCCGCGGTGGAGGATGTCCGCTTCGGTGATGGGGTAGTCGGTGAGGGCGAAGTTGGCGACGTAGGATTGGCTGTCGGTGACGTTCTTGATCAGGTTGTAGTTGCGGTGACGGTAATCGGCCGCGAAGAAAACGTACTCGCCCGTCTCGGCGAACTTGCCGAAGGTGGAGACCATCGGCGCGACGTTGCCATTGCCGATGTAATATTTTTCTCCGTTCGCCAGATACGTTCCATCGGGTTGAGGCGTGAGCGTCATGCCAGTTGAGTAGATATCCGCGCCATGTTCGCGTTCGGATAGACCGAAGGCGAAGACTTCGCCCTCGCTGAGCAGTTGCGCGGCCTTCCGCTTGAGCGCCTCGTTGCTGGACATCCAGATGGGTCCCAGCCCCAAAATGGACACCTGCCACGTATACCAATATGCCAACCCGTAGAAGCCGAGGATTTCGTTGAACTCGCAGTTGCGCCACGTGTCCCAGCGGGAGTCGGCTCCACCGAAGGGAGTGGGAGTGAGGAGAGTCGCGAAGAGTTTTTCTTTTTTCTGGAATTCGATGAAGTCCGCATACCAGACGCGATGATGGTCATCATCCTTGATACGCGCTTTGCCTTTCTCTTCAAAGAAGGCGATGGTCTTGAGCATGATTTGACGAGATGTTTCGTCGGGGTAGAAGCGGGAGGGGGTGAGGGGGTTGAAGAGCATGGGAATCTCCGTTGAGAGGAGTGAGACTTTCGGTGTCTATTCCTTCTTGCCTGATAATATCATTATTCCCTGCCATCATTAAATTTCTTTCGCGAGAATTCTGTTCTTGACGCTTGCTGATTATCTGATATACTGAAAATCAGATAGGAGAGCCATGAACAACACCTTTAAAGTTCAAGTGGTTCAGCGCGGCCTGATCACCCTGCCAAAAGAGTTGCGCGAGCAAAACCGTATCGACGAGGGCGACACATTGACCTTGATCGACCTCGGCGATGGCGTTTTTGTGATGAGTCCGCGGCATTCGCGCGTGGACGCGATTGCCGACAAACTGGCAAAAGCCTGGCAGGATTCTGGCGAAACGCTCGAATCCATGCTGAAAACCCTGCGTGAAGTCCGAGCCGAATATGACTCGAAAAAACGTTAGGGTATTCCTCGATACCAGCGTTTTGTTTTCCGCCGTGCTTTCGTCCACAGGCGGGGCGCGCAGGTTGTTTCTTTTGGGGGAAGCAGGTCTGTTGGAGTTGGTCGTTGGTCCCAATGTCTTGCGCGAAGCGGATGAAGTTGTTCGCAGGAAAGTGCCTGCATCCTTGCCTATGCTGGCACAATTATTGGAAATTGGGAAAGTGCACGCTGTCTCAGCGCCGACATCGAAGCAGATCGAATTGGCTCGAAAACTGGTTGCTTATGGTCCCGACGCGCATGTGCTTGCCGAAGCGATCCGTGCAAATGTGGATTGGTTTGTGACGCACGATAAAGAGCACTTCCTTAAACCAAAGTTGTCCATGAATCTGCCTTTTGAAATCGGGACTCCCGGAGATTTGCTTCAAAAATATACGGATGATTTTTATCTTCCATCGTGAAGTCTCATGTTAAATCATTGCCCACCACAGGAGTTCCCCATGCACCTCAGAGGAATATACGCCCCTATCGTCACCCCCTTCAACGCGGACGAAAGCATCAACTACCCCGTCCTCGAACAACTCATCGAATACCTGATCGCCAACAAGATCGCGGGACTCGTCCCTGGCGGCACGACGGGGGAAGTTTACGC
This sequence comes from Anaerolineaceae bacterium, assembly GCA_003598975.1. Lineage (GTDB taxonomy): Bacteria > Chloroflexota > Anaerolineae > Anaerolineales > Villigracilaceae > Denitrolinea. The sequence goes on from QZIJ01000080.1 coordinate 3,255, forward strand.
TTTTACTGACCAGGAACGGCTGGATATTTTTCAGTTTGTCAAAGAGAAAGTGGACGGGCGCGTCACGCTCATCGCAGGGACGAACTCTGGCGCGACGCGTGACGTCATCCGCTACTCGGTCGCCGCGGAAGCGATGGGCTACGACGCTTTGATGGTGGCCGTCCCGCCGTATTCGCGTCCCAGTCAGCGCGAGTTGTTGGCGCATCTCTCCGCCGTCGCGGAAGCGGTCAAGATTCCCATCGTGCTTTACAACTTCCCTTGGCGCGCAGGGACAGAGGTCGGCTTCGACGTGATGGACGGCTTGACTAAATACGCCCACGTCATCGGCATCAAGGAAGCTTCCAGCGACATGTCGCGTGTCTACGGGATGCTCCAACGCTACGGCGACCGCTACCAGATCATCTGCGGCTCCGACGACCAGGCGCTCGATTACTTCCTGTGGGGCTCCACCGCGTGGATCGGCGGCGCGGCCTCCTGTGCACCAAGTCAGCATCACGCTGTCCTCGAAGCCGCACTGGCGGGAGATTTCGTCACCGCCCGCGCCCGCATGGACAAACTCATGCCGCTCCTCCGCAGTGTTGAAAGTGGCAGTTACCTGCAAAAAGTGAAACTCGGCTGTGAACTCCTTGGCATCCCTGTTGGCGCTCCTCGCCGCCCATTACTGCCATTAACTGATGATGATCGCAAAGAATTTGAACGCATCTTCAAAGCGTTGTAAAGTTGGAAGGTCTGAACGTTCAGGCCTTCCAACTTTTGAACATTTCAACCACTGATTCTCCAACCTATGGTAAAAATTCCTTTTCTCGACTCTCACACCGGCGGCGAACCGACCCGCCTCATCCCCTCGCTTCCCTTCGACCTCGGAGTGGGTTCCGTTGCGGATAAATTATCCGCGCTGAAAGCCCATCACGATGATCTGCGGCGCACCGTCCTGCTTGAACCGCGCGGCTCGGACGTGCTTGTTGGCGCGTACCTCGTCCCGCCCGCGGACCCGACCTGTCAGTTCGGCGTCATCTATTTCAACAACGTCGGCTATCTCGGCATGTGCGGACATGGCACCATCGGCCTGATCGCCTCGCTGGCATATTTGGGAAAAGTACAACCAGGGATCATTCGCGTCGAAACTCCTGTTGGGATTGTGGAAGCAACATTGCACGGAGGGTCGAGTAGCGAAGCGTATCGAGACCCGCCTCACTATCCAAACAAAGTCTCCGTCAAAAACATCCCCGCATTTCGTCACCTCGCCTACATCCCCATCGAAATTGACGGCAAAACCATCCACGGTGACGTGGCATGGGGCGGCAACTGGTTCTTCCTCGTCCACGATCACGGCATGGATGTGGACATGTCCAATCTCGAAGCCCTCACCGATTTCGCGTGGCGCGTCCGCGAGCAGTTGACCGCGCGCGGCATCACTGGCGCGGGCGGCGCGGAGATCGATCACGTGGAGTTGTTTGCGTCTACACCAGATGCGGACAGCAAAAGTTTTGTCCTCTGCCCTGGCAAAGCCTACGACCGTTCTCCCTGCGGGACGGGGACAAGCGCAAAACTCGCCTGTCTGTATGGCGATGGCAAATTGCAGATCGGCCAAACGTGGAAACAGCAAAGCGTCGTCGGGAGCGTCTTCGAGGGGAGTGTCCAGATTCAGGATAACAGGATCATCCCAACCGTCACGGGCGAAGCGTGGGTGATGTCCGAAGGGGCGATCCTCGTGGATGAACGCGACCCGTTCGGGAAGGGCATCTAACGTCCGATCAAAGAGGGGGATACGCGTTTTCGATCCCGTCGATTTCACAAGCACCCTTGACAAATCGTTGCCTGGGATGCTATTATGTAAATAACTGACTAGTCAGTCATTTATTCAAGGAGAACCATGTCCCCCCGCCCAAATGTCACCGACGAACGAAAAGCGCAGATCATCAATGCCGCCGAAGACGTCTTCACTAAAAAGGGATTTGATGAAGCCCGCATGGACGACATCGCCGAAGAGACGGGTCTCAGCAAGGGTACGTTGTATCTCTACTTCAAGAGCAAGGATGATCTCATCATCGCCATCCTTGACCGTATCTTTCAACGCGAGTTTAGAGCGTTTGAGCAAATTGACCTGTCCAGGGTGAGTGCAACAGAAACCGTTAATCTCTTCGTTGATACTGTTTCCAAGGATATCAAAATCATGCTGCGACTCATGCCAGTCGCTTATGAATTTCTCGCATTGGCATTCCGCAATAAGACTGTTCAAAAGTCGCTCAAGGTTTTTGTCAACCGTTACATGGATATCCTCGTACCCATCATCGAAAACGGAATTGCATCGGGGGAATTCAAGGAAGTGGATCCGCAGGAAGTTGCCATTGCCATGGGCGCCATCCTTGAAGGGACGATCTTGATCTGGGTTTATGACAAATCGCTGGTCAAGCCCGAGGAAAACATCCGCTCAGGCATCAGGCTTTTGTTGGAGGGCGTGCAGGCGTAAGCCTTTGCCCTCTTTCTTGCGTGAATAACTGACGATCGGTCAGTATCAAACAAAGGAGTAAAACATGGAAATCGTAATTCTCATTCTCGCCATGATCGTGGTCGGCCTCATCATCGGCTGGCTGGCAGGTCCCATCTGGAAGAACAAACGCCCCATCGGTGTGCAGGGTGATTACATTGCAGCGGTCATCACTGCCATTGTCGTTGGTCTCATGGATTGGTACGTGATCCCCGCCATGGGATTCAGCGACACCATGCGGAATCTCGGCGTTGCCCTGGAGCCCGCGCTCGGCGCGTTGTTTGTTCTGTGGATTATCCGCGTTGCGAAGAAGTAATTCATTGCGTTGGTGTAGGACAAGTCTATAGACTTGTCCTACAAGGAAATTAAATGCCCCCAATCATCGAAACGAAAGACTTGAAACGCGATATCAAGCAGACTCACGCGGTGGATGGACTCAGCCTATCCATCGAAGCGGGCGAACTATTCGGACTCGTCGGTCCCGATGGGGCGGGGAAGACGACGACCCTGCGCCTGCTGGCGGGACTGCTCGACATCACCGAAGGCGACGCGGCCATTCTCGGTTTCGATCTCAAATCGAAAGCGGAAGAGATCAAGCCGCACGTGGGTTACATGGCGCAGCAATTCAGCCTGTATGGTGAATTATCTGTCCTGGAAAATTTACAATTCTTTGCCGAGTTGTTCGATGTCTCACCCAGCGATCAACGCGAGCGGACGGAGCGCCTGCTTTCATTTGCGGGCTTGACCGTGTTCAAGAACCGCCGCGCCGCGAATCTCTCAGGCGGGATGCAGAAAAAACTGGCGCTGGCCTGCACGCTGATCCACCAGCCCGAAATCCTTTTGCTGGATGAACCCACCACAGGCGTGGACCCCGTCTCGCGGCGCGAGTTTTGGAACATTCTCACGGAATTGCACTTGCAAGGGACAACGATCATCGTCAGCACGCCGTACATGGACGAAGCCGATCGTTGTTCGCGCGTCGGGTTGATGTACGCGGGGAAACTCGTCGAATGTGATTCGCCGCTCAATATCCGCAACAAGGTCGAAGGGGAGATGATCGAGTTGCAGGCCGAAGATTGGCAGAAGGCTCTCGAAACAGTATCCGGCCTGACGGGAGTCCACGAAGCGCAGACGTATGGAGAGTCGATCCATTTGCTGGTCGACTCTGGAAAACGCCGCCTGCCTGAGATTCAGAGAGTCCTGAAGAAGTCGAAGATCGGCTATCGAAGCATCCGCATCGCGCCCATGCAGATGGAAGAGGCGTTCATTTCGTTGATCCGCAGGATGGAGGCGTGATGAACTTTCGACACATCTGGGCAGTGACCCGCAAGGAATTCAATCATATCGTGCGCGACCGCAGTACGTTGTTTTTGGTGCTGTTCACGCCGACGTTGCTGCTGTTGCTGATGGCCTACGCGTTGACCGTGGACATCGTGCATGTGCCGCTGGCGGTTTTGGATTACGACCAGAGCAAAACGTCGCGGGCGTTCATTCAGCAGATCACCGCGGGGGAGGATTTGGATATTTACGCCTACGCCGCCAGTATGGACGAAATCGAAGCGATGTTGGTGGAAGGAAAGGTCAAAGCCGCGGTGGTGATCTCGAAGGGATTTGCCAGTGACCTGCTGGCGCTCAAAGGGATGCCGATGCAGGTCATCATTGACGGCACCGAACCCGAGAGTGGAAGTTTCGCGGTGGAGCATATCCAGCGGCGTGCCGAGGAGTTCATCACTTCGGCGCTGTCGACTCAGTTGCGGATGGCGGGCGTCACGGTCGAATCATTGCAGCCGATCGACCTGCGCATCCAGACCTGGTACAACCCCGATCTCAAGCCGCGTAACGACATCATCCCTGGCTTGATCTCGATGGTGCTGGGAGTGCCGTCTCTTTCGGTGGCGCTGGCGCTGGCGCGTGAGCGTGAGCATGGCACGCTCGAACAACTGCTGGCAACGCCCATTGCGCGCGCTGAATTGTTGCTCGGGAAAATTTTCCCGTACGTCATTGTAGGTTTGGTCAATGTGATCATCATTCCACTCTTGGCGATCTGGTGGTTTGGGATTTCGTTCAACGGGAACTTTCTCCTGTTTTTCGGACTTTCGGCGTTGTTCATGTTCGCGGTTTTGAGCATGGGGATGATCGTCGGCGTCTTCATGCGGACCCAGGCCGCGGCGCTAGCACTCTCGTTCCTGGTGGTGTTCTTCCCTGGCTTCTTCCTGACGGGAATCTTCTTCCCGATTGCGTCCATGCCCGAGGAGGCGCGGCTAGAATCCATGTTCCTGCCAGGGACGCACTACGCCATCATCACGCGCGGACTCTTCCTGCCAGGCGTCGGTATGGATGTGTTGTGGCCCTACGCGGTGATGCTCGTCATTCTGGGTATCGCCTTCACGCTGGTGGCGGCGTTGTTCTTTAGGAAGAAGTTGGGGTAAATCATGTTCAGAAGAATCTGGTCTCTCGTTATCAAGGAATTCATCCACCTGCGCACTGACTGGTGGCTGCCTGCTTTCATGCTGCTCGGCGGCGCGATGGAATTATTGCTCGTGGGTTGGGCTACCTCCCGTCCTATCACGAACCTGCCGATGATGGTGCTCGACCACGACCGCAGCGCCGCCAGCCGCGCGCTGGTCATCTCCATCCAGAACACGGGCACATTCCAACAGGTGCAATATGTGGACGATATGGGGGCCATCGAGGACGGCCTCCAGCGCGGAAAGATCAACGCGACCCTCGTCATCCCGCCCGATTACAACGATCAACTCAAAGCGCCGACAGGGACTCCAACGTTGATGGTCATCTTGAACGGAGCAGAAAGCACGCCTGCCATCGCGTCCCTGCGGGCAATTCAGGGAGTCGTGCAGGATTTGGGGCAGCGTGTCACCATCCAACGCTTGAAGCTGAGTCCCGATGAATTTGCGGGATTCGACCCCAGTCTGCGCGTCTGGTTCAACGAAGCCTTGAGCGAGGCGCTGTACACCACTCCCGCCGAGTTGGGACTGATGCTCGAATTCACTGTCCTGCTCTTTGCGGCTTTGGCGTTTTCGCGTGAACGGGAACTCGGCACGCTGGAACAGTTGCTCGTCATGCCGTTCTCTTCGCTGGAGATCATCATCGGGAAAGCCATCCCCGTCATCATCGTCGGCTTCGTGGACTTCCTCTTGATGCTCACGATGGTCCACTTTGCGTTTGGCGTTCCCGTGCGCGGGTCACTTCCGCTGCTTCTTATTTTGGCATTTGGTTATCTATTGGTGGAGCTCAGCAAGGGGATGGTGGTCTCGGTCATTTCACGGACTCAGCATCAGGCCTTCCTTTTGGTGCTGCTCATCGGCATGGTGGACTTCATGTTCACGGGCTACGCCGCCCCCGTAGAAGGGATGCCGCAAGTCTTGCAGTGGTTCGCAAACTTCATCCCCGCGCATCACTGGCTGACCATCCTGCGCGGCATCCTGCTGAAAGGCGCGGGATTGGATGTGTTGTGGCCGAACGTGCTCATCCTTGCTGGCTTGGGCGCGGTCATTGGAACGTTTTCACTTCTCTTTGTGAGGAAGGCTTTGGATTAACTTGCCCTCATCCCCAGCCCTTCCCTCGAAGGGGGAAGGGAGTTCCCTCTCCCTTTGGGAGAGGGTTAGGGTGAGGGAAACAAGGTGAATGATGAACGATACAAAAGCAGTCATTGCACACGGATTGACCAAACGCTTCGGCGACTTCACCGCGGTCAATAACATTGACTTTGAAGTGAAGCGCGGCGAAATATTTGGCTTCCTCGGCCCGAATGGTTCGGGCAAGACGACCACCATCCGCATGATGCTGGGTTTGATGAAGCCCACTTCGGGTTCCATCGAGGTCCTCGGCAAACACGTGGACGGCGACGCGTCGAAAATTCTTCCGCATGTGGGGTACATGTCGCAGCGGTTCAGTCTCTATAACGACCTCACCGTTTTACAGAATCTCAACTTTTACGGCGCGGCGTATGGTATCGCCAACTCGGAGTTGAAGGAACGCATCAACAACGCCCTGCAAATGGCGGGACTGGAAGGACGCGAACACGCCAGGACCAGGGAACTCTCTGGCGGCTGGCGTCAGCGACTGGCGCTCGGCGCGGCGATTCTCCATCGTCCCGAAGTGCTCTTTCTCGATGAACCCACCGCGGGCGTTGACCCTCTCTCCCGCCGCGCGTTCTGGGATCTTCTCTACAAATTTGTCGCCGAAGGCATCACTGTTTTTGTCACCACCCATTACATGGACGAAGCCGAGCATTGTCATCGCCTCGCGTTCATCCAGCGCGGGGACATCATCGCCTACGGTTCGCCGTCCGAGATCAAGGCGCAGAAGATGCGCGGGCAGGTGTTGGAAATCTCCGCCTCGGACGCGGCGCAGACCGTCAAGGTGTTGCGCGCCGCGCAAATCCCCCTCGAGGAAGTGGAACTCTACGGTTCGCTCGTCCATGTGGTCGCGCCCGATGTCAAAAAACATCAACGCGCCATCGAACGCGAGTTGCGCCGCGCGCGCATTCGCGTCCACCAACTCTCGATCATCGAGCCATCTCTCGAAGATGTCTTTATTTCAAGCATGAAAGCATAACGGAGGCCGTCATGAAAAATCTAAAACTCTTTTTACTCGCGATTGTCCTGCTCTTTGCCGCCGTCGGGTGCGCGCCGAGTCAGTCGTCGGCGTTGCAGGCTTCGGGTCAGATCGAAGCGACGGAGATCGCGGTCGCGCCCGAGTTGAGCGGACGCGTCACGGACGTTTACGTCTCGGAGGGGGATGCGGTCAAGACGGGCGATCCGCTTCTCAAGCTGGACGGGAGCCTGCTCCTGTCCGAAAAGCGGAGCGCCGAAGCCGCGCTGGATGCCGCCAAGGCGGGCGGGCGAGCCGCGCAGGTCGCGTTGGACGCGGCGCAACTGCAATTTGACCTGACGCTGGATGCCGCCCTCGCCGCGGAATCCCCGACCCGCGTCTCCATCTGGGACGCCTCCAAGCCGACCGAATTCGACCAGCCCGTTTGGTACTTCTCGAGTGCGGAACGTCTCCAGGCCGCGCGATCCGCCGTGGACGCGGCGAAGACCGCGCTCGACGCGGCGATGACCAAACTCGCCGACACCGAGAAGAAGGCGGGCAGCGCACAGTTCCTGCAAGTAGAAGCCGCACTGGCGCAGGCGCGTCAAGCCTTCCAAATCGCCAGGGACGTTTTGGACCGCACCAATGGCACATCGGACGGACAGTCGCTGCGTGACGCGGCGCAGGCCAATTACGATGAGAAGAAGACCGATCTCGACAACGCGCAAAAAGATTACGATGACGCCTTGACGACCGACGGTGCAAACGATGTGCTGCAAGCGCGGGCCGAGGCCGCCATCGCACAGGAGACGTACGACCGCGCGCTCGATCAATTACGTGCCCTGCAAACAGGCGAAAATTCTCCGTTGGTGCAGACCGCCGCCAAGGCGGTGGAGCAGGCACAGGCGCAACTCGACTTGGCGCAGGCCAGCGTAACCGCCGCGCAGGCAAACCTCGACGCGCTCAACACGCAGATGGAGAAACTCACCGTTTACGCTCCAATGGACGGCGTGATCTTGACGCGTGGAATCCACGTTGGGGAGGTGGCGCAGGCGGGCGCGGCGGTGATGACGATTGGCGACCTCAGCAAGTTGACCATCACCGTCTATCTGTCCGAAGACCGCTACGGGGAGGTCAATGTCGGTGACGAGGTTTCGTTCACCGCCGATTCCTTCCCGAACGAGACGTTTGCCGCGACAGTCACGCGCATCGCCGACCAGGCGGAATTCACCCCGCGCAATGTGCAAACCAAAGAGGAGCGTCAAACCACCGTCTATGCCATCGAATTGACCGTCAACAACCCCGATGGAAAACTCAAACCAGGCATGCCAGTGGATGTGACGTTCAAGTAAGCCAGGTGAGATTACCAAAACGACGCGCCGAATCGAAGGACGCGTCGTTTTGTTTTTCCTCGAGCACTCGCTTTATAATAAACGCAAACGCATTTCCAAAGAGGAACCATGACAAAATCGGATGTTCTCATCATCGGCGGCGGGCCAGTTGGACTCAGTTGCGCCTACTACCTCCTCAAATCGGGGAGGAAAATCACCATCCTCGAAGCCAAAGAGATCGGCAAGGGAAGCGGCTCGGGCAATGCGGGGCACATCGTGCCGAGTCACATCATTCCGCTGGCCGCGCCTGGTGTGGTGACATCCGCTCTCAAGTGGATGCTCGACCCGTCGCACAGCCCATTTGGGATGAAGATCAGCCTCGACCCCACTTATCTCTCATGGTTGTGGCAATTTGCATCTGCATGTAGCCAGAAAAATGTTTTGAGGAACGTCAAACCGCTCAAAGAACTCGGTCGGTTGAGTGCGGAGAATTTTTCCAGAATTATTGCCGAGGAAAAATTCAATTGTCACTATAGTCAAACAGGTTTCCTTAACATTTACAAGAACGAGGCCTCCTTTCAGGCCGCTAGGCACGAGGCCGAGTTCATGCAGAAATATGGAATCCCTGTCAGCATTTATGACAAATCGAAAATTCACGAAGTGGAACCCGCCGCGCGCAAGGATGTGATCGGCGGCGTGTATTTTACGGGAGACGCGCATCTCAACCCCGCGCTGTTCCTCAAGGAATTGGGCGAACGCGTCCGCGCGATGGGCGCGGAGGTGCACGAAGACACGTCAGTGACGGGATTCGCGTCAGCGGAGGGAAAAGTTCGGGCAGTGAAAACCCGCGCGGGTGAGTTCGAAGCGGAGCAGGTCATCCTCGCCGCGGGCGCGTGGACTCCCATCGTCGCGCGCAGTCTGAATCTTAAAATTCCCATCCAGCCCGCGCGCGGGTACAGTCTCACCGCGTCGGCCATCCAAAATATGCCGCGGCAGGCGCTCATCCTTGGGGATCGCCGCGTGGCCGTCTCGCCGCTGGGAGATTTGATCCGCGTCACGGGGCGACTCGAAGTGGGCAACTACAATATGGAGCCCGACGTGCGCTGGATCGCGCGGCTGGAAAATTTTGC
>QZIJ01000005.1 GCA_003598975.1 Anaerolineaceae bacterium
ATCGCCTCTCGTGGGGCGCCAAGAATACCCACGGTGACGAGTGGACAAAACTCAAGGCCGAGTTTGACGCCCGCCTCGACCGCATGACCCGTGAAGCCCTGCGTGACGGCTGGCTCAAACCCCAGGCCATCTACGGCTACTTCCCATGCCAAGCCGATGGCAACGACCTCATCATCTACGACCCTGAATCTGTACGGGCGGACGGCCGTCCGCCCCTACCGCTGACCCGCTTCACCTTCCCCCGCCAAACCTTCGATGACCACCTCTGCCTCGCCGACTACTTCGCCCCCGTTGACTCGGGCAAACTGGACGTGGTCGCCTTCCAAGTCGCCACGGTCGGACGCGAAGCCACCGAGCGGGCTGACCGCCTGCACGCCAAAGGTGATTACACCGAAAGTTACTTCATGCACGGACTCGGCGTCCAAACTGCCGAAGCCACCGCCGACTATTTGCACAATCACATCCGTCGCGAACTTGGTCTGGGTGACGAACAGGGCAAACGCTACTCCTGGGGCTACCCCGCCATTCCCGAACTCGAAGATCACAAGAAGGTATTCGAGTTATTGCCCGTCGAAAAGGAACTCGGCATGACGCTTTCCTCCGCCTACCAGTTGATCCCCGAACAATCCACCGCGGCGATCATCGTGCATCACCCGCTGGCGAAGTACTACACCACAGGCGAAGACCGCGTTGATCAGTTGATGAGATAAAGTTGTAGCGCACACTTGCCCTGGCGTGCAAGTGTCAGGGAATTGCCAATTTGCGCATTCCTGCGCATGAAAAAATTGGCAAATTGTTCTACAAACCAAAGGTTCACATGACAAACAAATTCTTAGACCTACTCTCCTCCCAGACCCTGCTCGCGGACGGCGCGATGGGAACCATGCTCCACGGGCGCGGCATTGGATTCGATAAATGCTTCGATGAGCTCAATCTCACCAATCCCGCCGCGGTGGCGGATATTCACCGCGAGTACATCGAGGCGGGCGCGCAACTCGTCATCACCAACACGTTCAGCGCCAATCGCTTTAAATTGGAAAAGCACGGATTGGAAAAACGCCTCGTCGACATTAACCGTGCAGGCGTGGAACTTGCCAGGCGCGCGGTCTCTGCATCGTTTCGGGATGTTCTCGTGGCGGGCGACGTCGGCCCTCTGGGCGTTCGCATCGCCCCCTACGGACGCGTCCAACCTGACCTTGCGCGGGCCGCGTTCGCCGAGCAGATCTCCGCGCTGGCTGACGCGGGCGCGGATTTGATCGTGATCGAGACGATGACCGACCTCTACGAAATCAAAGAGGCGATTCGCGCGGCGCGCGACGTTGGGGCGCAAGGCCTTGCGCCCTTACCCGTCGTCGCGTCGGTGACGTTTACGCGGGATGACCGCACGATTCTCGGCGACGATCCCGCCAAGGTGGCGCGGACGTTGGCCGAGGCAGGCGCGGATGTGATCGGCGTCAACTGTTCGGGAGGTCCCGCACAGTTGTTGCGGATTTTGAAAGCGATGGTAGCCGCGGTCGTCGGTAGGGGCGACTCACTGAGTCGCCCCTACATGTGGGTTAAACCCAACGCGGGATGGCCTGAGCAAGTGGGCGGACGAATCATGTATCCTGCGGACGCGGAATATTTTGGTGAGTACGCGCTGTCGTTTCGTGAGGCGGGGGCGAACGTGGTCGGCGGGTGCTGTGGGACGACGCCCGCGCACATCGCGTCCATGCGGCGCGCGTTGGATTCAGCCGCCGCGCCCGCTCCGATGACGGTCACCCCGCTCCCCGTCGAGGAAGAAGCGCTGGAGGGCGCGCAACCAGAGTCTGAGTTGGCGCAAAAACTCGCGGCGGGGAAATTCGTCATCTCCATCGAAATGGATCCACCGCGCGGACTGTCCACTCACAAATTGATCGCGGGCGCGTCGCTGTTACATGACGCGGGCGCGGACGTCATCAATGTGGCGGACAGCCCGATGGCGCGCATGAGGATGTCGGCGTGGGCGGTGTGCGAGGTGGTGCAGAGGCAGGTGGGCGTGGAGACGACGCTGCATTTTCCGACGCGGGGGCGAAACCTGCTGCGCGTGCAGGGCGACCTGCTGGCCGCGCACGCGTTGGGAATCAGAAATGTGTTTGTGGTGATGGGCGACCCGACCGCGATTGGCGATTACCCCGAAGCGATGGACAATTACGATTTGGTGCCGTCGGGCTTGATCAAGTTGATCAAGCAGGGATTCAACGCGGGCGTGGATCATTCTGGCACGTCCATCGGACAGCCGACGAATTTTTTCGTGGGCGCGGCGCTGAATTTGGTTCCGTCGGACATGGCGACTGAGTTCAAGAATTTGACGCGCAAGGTGAAGGCGGGCGCAGATTATTTCCTGACGCAGCCGATCTACCGCGCCGAGGACGGCGAGGGATTTTTGGCGAAGTACGAGTTACAGCACGGCGCGTTGAACAAGCCTGTGCTGGTGGGAATCCTGCCGCTAGTGAGCGCCAAGCACGCCAATTTTTTGAATCACGAGGTGCCTGGGATTTCGATCCCCGAAGAAGCGATTGCACGCATGGAAGCCGCGGGCGAGGACGCGGCGAAGGTCGGCGTGGAGTTGGCGGTGGAGTTGATTCAGAAGGTGAAGCCGTGGGCGCAGGGGGTGTACATTATGCCGCAGTTCCATCGGTATGATTTGGTGGCGGAGGTGGTGGAGAGGGTGAAAGGGTAGATGGAGAATCTTGGCGTCCATCAGCAAACTTTAGATTCAAGGAATCTTTTACGTGCGAAGGCAACCACTTGTGGTGATATATCTTGATTCCTGGGTCATCAACTTCTAACTCAATTTGGACGAGGGCGCCATCGGGTAAATTGCTCAAGTTTGTCAATCTTGTTGCAGTTTCATCATTTGGTCTTGCACCCAAAAGCATAATCGAAGCTGAGCCAAGAACGATCTTCTGGCCAAATAAATTAACGTATCGTTCATTGGCTTCTATCCGAAAATTATAACGACTCTCCTTTGAAAAGGATGTCGCAAAATTTTGCACTGAGTTCTTTTCTAGGCTAAAGCCAATTTGATTGCCTGCATTTGCGACTCCAGTATCAATAATTGCGACTATTTCATCTATTAGATCTTTTTCTTCATAGGAAATTTGATCAGGCCAAAGAATAATTTGCCCTGTTTTCTCCTGAATATGCGCCAAATTGCTTGCGACATCAATAAGAATGGATGGAGGCTGGGAAATAACGTTTTCAGGAATTTTGGTTTTTATGAGCGGCGTATTAGTTGATGTATTTACTAAATAAAACCAAGAGCCTGTAGCAAAGGCATTTTGGAATTTCAATGTTTCAGACGCTTGAAAAACGTTCAAGCTCATGAAATGAGTGCGGAAAGAAATATTAGCGGAATGATCCACAAGATTCAATGTAAGAGAAAATCGTATTGAAAGTTGTTGAGCATCATTAGTAAACACAATTTCATCAGTTCCATAGCGTTTTTCTCTAAACTCTACAAATGGCATGTGGAAAAGCACGTTGTCATTTCGGTCAAGAATTGTAATTGCCGCAGAGAATTTTCTATTTTGGCTAATAGGCACTATGAACATTTTGTCTGGCTTAAACTCGTCATAGCCTAATGTTTCAGGATCAAGCAAGTCTGGAAATTTAGCGCTCTCTATGAATTTCCCGTCTATAACTGCTGGCAACCCCTTTTTCATGGCATCTTGCAAAGACCGATGTGACAGTTGGGCATCAGGACTTTTGTCGAAATTGAACTTAAAATCAAAGGTGAGTGGATAATCCCGTTCTGCTCCTGGATATTTTGATGACATTGTTATTACTTCTTTATTTCCATCCACCTGCAACGCATAGCGAATATAGGGGTTTTCACGGAGTTGAATGGTATTCAACAATTTGGCTTGCCGATGTGTGTGCATTACTCGCGTTTTGATTTGCTCTACACTTTTGGAAGTAAAGAGATTAGATTTTGGAATTTTAATTGTGGCAGTCGTCTGCTTTTTCCATTTTTTATTTTTAGACAAGTCATTTACTAAATAGTCTTTTACCCAAATCCAATATCCCGTTTTCTTCTTTGCATCGTATACCAAAAAAACCACATGTTCGATTTTTTCGAGAAAATACCTCAACGTACTTGTCTTGCATGAATAGGAAATAAAGCCGTCCTTGGTTGCTTTCACTTCATCGGTTGACTTTAATTGCATGGAGAAGTGAACACCTGTAACATTCGTTTTTTCAACAATCTCAATATCAAGGTCAATGCCGTAGTCAGTTGGAACATCGGCGACATTCCATTCTGATGGAAAAATTCCTCTAACAAAGTTCCGCGATTCGGTCTCTAGTACATGTTGACGGGGTTTCTGAGGTAACTTTGCCATAAGCATCAATCTCCAAAAACTCAAAATGCCACAATCACCAATGTGATTATACCTTGCGAAATCTGCGCGGCTTCGGATGGCTTTGGTTGCGGAGGAGACCATCCACGAATTTTCCACGAATAAACGAATGGGGAGTCGCGCGTTCGAGTATTCGTGTCCCATTCGTGGACGGTTGGTTCCCCATCTATCCGCGCCCTGTCTACCTGTGTACGTCTACCTGTCTACCTCCCCCGCGCGCCTTGAAAGCGGCTGGATCGTATCAACTCGACCTTGCATTATCCCCCGTGAAGCAGGATAATAAACGTGACTCACTCCAAATTATCACACGGAGCATCCATGCCCACTCCAAAATCACTGAACTGTCCAACCTGCGGCGCGCCGCTCAATTATGATAGCAGAAGTACCACCATACGTTGTAGCTTCTGCCAGAACGTGATCGTTCTCGATACCATCAAGCCGGAAACGAAGGAGAAACTCCAACCGGCGCGACCAGTTAGCCTGCCGGCTGAAATCCTCGACCTGGTCCGCGGCGGCAAAAAAATCGCGGCGATCAAGCGCTATCGCGAAATTTACGATGTCAGCCTGGCGCGCGCCAAGTATGCCGTCGAGCAGATCGAGGCGGGCAACCTCCAGAATCCCGAAGCCGGTTTCCCGACGCGGGAGGCGGCCCCCAGACCGATCACAACCGCCACGCGGGGCGCGGCTCCAACCGGCGCCTGGCTCGGCTGCGCGATTCCCGCTTTCATCATCCTGCTTATCGGCACGATCATCGGGTTTGTCCTGTTGCAACCGGGCGGCCCCTTTATTCCGCGCCTGATCGCCATGAACGAGAGCATAATCATCCCTGCCATGCAGGACACCGCACCAGATGTGATTTCGCTGTTCTACAACACCAATGACGAGACACGACTGCTGGGGCGGGTCAGTCGGGCGGATGGCAAACTGGCCTGGAAGACCGATCCCCTGCCCGGCGATGGCTACGTGGACGATATGGCGAGCGACGGTGAACGGGTCTACGCAGTGGTCGAATCCGATCTGCTGGCCTTCAACAGCACCGACGGTAGTCTGGCCTGGAAAACCGCCCTGCCCGATAAATTGGACGCGGGAGAAGACAACCTCATCATTCAGGATGGCATGGTGATCGTGATGACCATGGATCGCTCCATCCAGGCCTATGAAGCAACTACGGGAAAGGAAGCCTGGAGCCGTCCGTTGCTGAGTTACGCCCGCGGTCTTCGCTTCATGGGCGAATGGCTGATGATCCTGGATTACGTTGCTGACGGGCATGATTTCAATATCTTCCTGCTCGATCCCGCGGATGGAAGCGAGGAACGCGTCATCTTCCCTGCCTGCGAATCGGAAAGTTCGTGGGAGGAAAACCTGGAAGACGAGTCGGGCATCGTCCATGACACCGCAACCGGCGCTTTGTACCTTTTCTTCGGCTCCTCCTCTGGCTGCATCCAGCGTTACGATCTGGGCAGTGGTCAGCTCACCTGGCAGACCCCATCCGATGAACCATTCAACACCACTTTTTACGGCTTCAATTACTTCCAGTCGCCCGCCACCATTTTCTTTGGGAATGACTCCCGCTTATATGCGCTGGATAAGCAGAGCGGGAGGCTGAAATTATTGTTACAGGATGACGCCTATGAAATGGCTCCCCTGGCATTGAGCGGCGACTCCCTGCTGACCCTGGCCCGTCGCGCCAAGGGCTCGGAACGCTTCGAACTCTGGGGGGTGGACTCTGCTTCCGGCAAGCGGACCTGGCAACTGATCCCGGAAAACGCCCGCCCCATTGACCCGCCCCATGAAATGTCCGGCCTGGTGGACAAAGACGAATCCGGCTGGACCTGGCAATTGACTCCCACCGGCCTGCGGCTGATCGAATTCCAGGCTGACCCCAACCAGTTGGCGCTGACGACCTACAATCCGGCTGACGGCTCCAAATTGGGAGAGGAAACCGTTCCAATCAAGGATGTGTCCGGCGAATTCTATTCGGTACCGGTGATCGTTGGCTGGCACGCTGGCGAATTGTATTTCGTCCTGGAGGGCCAGGTGTATGTCCTGGATGTGGATTCCATGCAATGGGTCATGAAGTATCAATGACCCAACAAAAATCCAGGCATTTCACGAAGAGTTTGGTGACTTTCAAGCCACAGATTCAGTCACCTGCGCCTCCCCGCGTTTGACGCCGAGCATCAACACCATCGCCACGATCATAAAGAACGGAGCGAGTAGCATGATGATATTGTAATTCCCGCCAGTCAGTTGGATGGCCCAGCCATTGACGTTTGGTCCAACAATGGCCGAGAGCGTGGAGAAGAGGTAGTAGAGGCCGGTGAACGTGCCGATGCGCGCCGCGCTGGTCAGGTCCACAATCATGGGCAGGGAGTTGATGTTGATGAACGACCAGGCAATACCGGCAAAGATCAGGATGACGCCTGCCAGCGTGAGCATGCGCGCCCCTCCCTCGACCAACGGGATGCCCACCAATGGCAGGGGGGCAATGCCGGTCAGCAGCGCAGAGGCCGGGGTGATGTAAAGCAGGAAGAGCATGATCGTAATGGAGACCAGTCCAATGGTGATGGTGGTGCGTCGTCCGATGCGTCCGGCCAGCAGGCCTGACGGGATGGCAAACAGCACAAAGAACAATGGCACCACAGAGAGTAATGTCGCGCCGTCCCCTTCGTTCAACCCGAGATGATTCTTGGCGTAAAGGGTGAAAAACGTATCCACTGCCGAGTAACCGATGAACCAGAAGAAGATGGCCGAGAGGATGCGCAATCCACTCTTCTCTTCATCGTTGATTACTTCCTTCAGGCTTGCCCACATGCCAGGTTGTCCTTCGGTGACTTCGTATTCCTTCGGTTCCTCAATGAAGAAGAACACAACCAATGCCGCGAGAATGACCAATACCGATCCAAGCCAGAACGGGAAATTGGGGCTCATCTTGTACAACATGCCGCCCGTCTGCAGGGCGATGATGGTGCCGACGCCGCCCATGAAGTTGATGACACCGTTGGCTTGCGAGCGGAATTTCGAGGGTGTGATATCGGGCATGAGCGCAACGACAGGTGTGCGCCACAGCGCGGCGCTCAACAGCGTTGTGCTGGTGCAGGCGACGAAAAGAGGCAGGGCCGCCGCCATCGGGATGAAGCCAAACGCCACCGCTGTAATCGGCGCACCGATCAGGATGAACGGGATGCGCCGTCCCCACTTGGTGCGGAGCCGGTCCGACCACGCGCCGACGGGCGGCTGGATGAACAGGGCCGCGATGTTATCCAGCGTCATGAAGAAACCGATCCACGCGGGGGCGAGGCCGAACTTGTCCGCAAGGAAGATCGGGACGAAGGCGTTGTACACGCCCCAGATCACGCTGACGCCAAAAAAGCCGAAGCCGAGCAGGAAGGTCTTGCCGTAATTAAGCCGTGCTGTCATGGTGTCCTCCGAATCAAAGATTGAAAGTCGAAGATCAAAGGTCGGCGGATGGCTTGCATCTGGACTTTTGACTTTCGACAAATTTTCGATCTTTCTCCGTCAATTCTGCTTTATCCAATAAATCGGGTCGCCGTTCCAACGTCCGTAACAGGGATTGTTCGCGACGCCACTTCTCGATTTTGGCGTGGTCGCCCGAAAGCAGGATTTCGGGGACCGCGTCGCCGCGAAACTCAGGCGGACGCGTGTAGTGCGGGTATTCGAGCAGGCCGCTGGCGTGAGAGTCATCGTCCGCGCCGGTGGGATCGCCGAGCGCGCCAGGCAGGAGACGCGTCACCGCGTCGATTAGGATGAGCGCGGGAAGTTCGCCACCCGTCAGCACGTAATCGCCGATGGAAATTTCATCGGTGACGAGGCGCGTGCGGATGCGTTCATCCACGCCCTCATAACGTCCACACAGGAGGGCGATCCGTTCGTGCGCGGACAACTCGCGGGCCACGGCTTGCGAGAAGACGCGTCCCTGTGGCGTGAGCAAAATGACGGGCACCCCGCTCGCGGGTCCAAGAACCGATTCGACCGCGTCGAAGACCGGCTCGGGCTTCATCACCATCCCGCCGCCGCCGCCGTAGGGCATGTCATCCGTCGTGTGGTGTTTGTCCCGCGCCCAATCGCGGATGTTGTGCAGGCGCACGTTTATCAGCCCGCGCTGGCGGGCGCGTTGAAGGATACTCGACTCAAGGTAGGGGGGGAAAACTTCGGGCAGGAGGGTAAAGACCTCGAACTGCATGGTTGAATTTTAGCATAAGAACACGGTTAGAGAGTTGCTTGACGCTCTTT
The DNA here is from genome assembly GCA_003598975.1 of Anaerolineaceae bacterium. Classification (GTDB taxonomy): domain Bacteria; phylum Chloroflexota; class Anaerolineae; order Anaerolineales; family Villigracilaceae; genus Denitrolinea. The sequence goes on from QZIJ01000005.1 coordinate 8,637, forward strand.
CTCTGCATAAGGTAAGATGACCGCATGTATTTAAGACGCAAGCCAAAATGGAGCATGACGCGCAAGCGGTACAAGGTTAACTGGTTCCTCGTCACCGTGCTGATGGTTTTGATCGCGCTGATGGTTTACGTGGACCGCGTGATCGTGCCGACCATCCCGCCGCCGTTCGTGCCGACACCCACCGCCACGCGTTCGCCCGAGTCTTACGTGGCCGAAGCGGAGGCCTCCTTCGCAGATGGGAAACTGCTCCAGGCCATTGACTTTTACCAGCAGGCCGTGAAGGCCAATCCAAGTGACGACACGGTCTACGTTGCCATGGGACGCGTACAGGTCTTTGCCGGGTTGTACAAGGACGCGCAGTCCAGCGCGGAGGCGGCCATCCTGCTCAATGCGAACAATCCCCGCGCGCACGCGGTGCGCGCCTGGGCGCTGGATTTTCTGGGAGATTACCTGAACGCTGAAGCGGCCATCAAGCGCGCCCTCGAACTGGACCCAAACAGCGGCTTCGCACACGCCATCTATACCGAAATTCTGGTAGATTCTTTTCTCTCTGGCGAAGGCCCATTTGAAAATTTAGCCAAGGCCGCGGAAGAATCGAAGGTGGCGCTTGCGCTGGAACCAAATACCATCGAGACACATCGAGCACGCGGATATATCCTGGAGGCCACCGCGAATTATGAAGAGGCCATCGCCGAATACCAGGCCGCGATTAACATCAACAGCAACATCTCCGACCTGCACCTCGCGCTGGGACGCAATTATCGCGCTCAGCAGGTCTATGATAAAGCCGTGGAGGAGTTTACGCGCGCCAACGCGCTCAATCCCTCGGACCCCAACCCCGACTTGTTCATCTCACGCACGTATGCCACCATCGGCGAGTTTGCCAAGGCCGCGCAATACGGCGAGTCGGCGGTGAAGGACGCGCCCGCGGATGCCAGCCTGCGCGGCAATTATGGCGTAATGCTGTATTACACCGCGGACTGGGCGGAGGCCGCCGTCCAACTGGGGCTCACCGTCAATGGCGGGCGCACAGCCGAAGGCGCTGTCGTCGAGGCTATCCCTCTCACCACCGATGCACGCGTGGTGGAATATTATTACACCTATGCCCTCGCGCTGGCGCGGACGAATCGGTGTGGCGAGGCGATTCCGCTCGCGAACACCATCATTGGCCGCGTCCCCGCGGACGAAGTGGCAGTTGCCAGCGCCAGCAGAGTCTTCGAAATCTGTGAAGCGAACATCTCTGTCACACCCACCTTCGCGCCTGCATCGGCAACAGCCACGGCCACCACAACCCCATGAACGTTTATCCCCGGCGTGAACTTTTTTACAAAAAGCCTCGCACCAGCATCTATCGCCTTTTCTTTTTGGTCGTGTTGATTCTGGGCGGCGTCTGGCTGATCCGCGGCGTGGATCAGGGCGAAATCGAACGTCCCTTCACCCCCACCGCCACACCCACGCGTTCAGTCGACTCGTACGCGCTCGAAGGCGACGCGCAATTCATCGCGGGGAATCTTGACGAGTCCATCGCGGCCTACCGCGAGGCCGTGCGCGTCGACCCGTCCAACGCGCAGATCTGGGCAAAACTGGCGCGCATCCAGACTTATTCCTCCGCTTTGCTGGCGACCGACCCCGAGCGCCGCTCCCGCCTGACCGACGCGCTGGGTTCCATTGACCAGGCCATGGAACTCGCCCCGGACGATTCCACCGTCCACGCCATGCGCGCCTTCGTGCTGGACTGGAACGCAAATTCCTCCCTGCTCTGCACTCCGGAGGAACTGGCGGTTGCTTTCACCTGCGACGCGGTGGTGGAACTCCTGACCGAGGCCGAGCAGGAGGCCATCCGTGCCCTGCAACTCGACAACCAGAACACCCTCGCCCTCGCATTCTATGCTGAAATCCTCGTGGATCAGCAAAAATGGAATCAGGCCGAGCAGAACATTTTGCAGGCGCTCGAACGCGAGGACGCCGACAGCCTGATGGACGTGCATCGCGTCTATGCCTATGTGCTCGAATCACTTGGTCTCTATAACCAGGCCATTCAGGAATACGATAAGGCCATTCTCGTCTCACCCAACCTGACTTTCCTTTACCTGCGCGCGGGGGCGAATTATCGCCGACTGGCATTTGGCGCGCTCAATGAAGATTCCGCGCGCCAGCTTTATGAAAAATCATTGGAATATTTTCAAAAAGCCGCGCAGATCAACGAGCAGTTGGGAGTGCTTGATCCCGTTCCATACCTTTCGATTGCCAAAACCTATTCGCAGACAGGCGACTACTTCGCGGCCGCGCTCAATGTGCAGAAGGCGCTTGACTTTGACCCCGGCAATGCCGACACTTACGGGCAGTTGGGAATCGTCTTCTTCAAATCGCGCAATTATGAAGGCTCGATTCCCGCGTTGAAGTGTGCGGTGCGCGGCTGTACTGCCGAGGAATCTTGCGAAGCGCGCGGCGGATGCAACGAAGGCGATGCTGGAACCGCGGTGACTGGTTTGGCGCTCTCCCCGAACACCGTCGTGTACTACTATACGTACGGTTCGGTGCTGGCCGCGCTCAGCCGCCCGAAGGATAACAAGTGCGGCGAGGCAATTCCTATTCTGAACGAGGTGGCGGCCGCGTTCCCCGGCGATAGCGACATCGCGGGAATCGTCCAGGCGGGTCTCGCCATCTGCGCCCAGGTGGGGACCGCGCCCGGGTCCGCCGCGACCCCGCTCCCCGTCCAAAATGAGGCGCTCACGTCTACGCCAACACCGTAACAAAACCGGAGTGCGTCGCACTTGATGACAGTGGATAAGTCAACGAGCAAAGGTGCGAGGCACCTTCTTTTCGATACGGGGGACGTCAGAGAATTGTAAGAGTTTGCACAGCCCTCTTGACTTCAATATCAAAGGCAAGTATTATTCGCACGCTGTTAGCACTCGTGGGTAGTGAGTGCTAATTTCAAAACCCAATTCAATTGCTTTATCTGGAGGTCAAGTTATGAAACTCTCTCTTAAACCCCTCGGCGACCGCCTTGTGGTGGAACCCATCGAGCAGGAAGAGGTGACAGCGGGCGGCATCGTCCTGCCTGAAACCGCCAAGGAAAAACCCCAACAGGGCAAAGTCCTGGCTGTTGGACCCGGTGCACGTGATGACGAGGGCAAGCGCATCGCCATGGATGTGAAGGTTGGCGATAAGGTGTTGTATGCCAAATACGGCGGCACCGAGTTCAAGTTGAACAGCAAGAAACTGCTTATCCTGCGCGAGAGCGATCTGCTCGCGATCTTAGACTAATTTTCCCTGGAGGAATCCCTATGGCTGCAAAACAACTCGCTTTTTCAGAAGACGCGCGACGTCGCCTTAAAGAGGGCATGGACGTTGTCGCCAACGCGGTCTCCGCGACCCTCGGACCTAAAGGCCGCAACGTGGCAGTGGATCGCAAGTTCGGCTCCCCCACCATCACACATGATGGTGTTTCCGTGGCAAAAGAGATCGAACTGGAAGACCCGTTTGCCAACATGGGCGCGCAATTGCTCAAGGAAGCCGCCCAGAAAACGAACGATATTGCCGGTGACGGCACAACCACCTCGACGGTGTTGGCGCACGCGATTGTGAACGAAGGCTTGAAGGCGCTCGCCGCGGGCTTCAACCCGATGCTCCTCAAGCACGGCATCGAACAGGCCACCGAAGAGGTTGTCAAGTCCCTCAAGAAGATGGCCACCAAGATCGACACCCGCGATGAGATCGCCTCTGTCGCCACCAACTCTGCCGCGGATGCCGAGATCGGCAATCTGATCGCGGACGTGATGGACAAGGTCGGCAAAGACGGCGTCATCACCGTGGAAGAATCCAAGTCCATGCAGTTCGAGACCGAATTCGTGGAAGGCATGCAATTTGACCGCGGTTACATTTCACCCTATTTCATCACCGATACCGAGCATATGGAAGCCGTCATCTCCGACGCCTACATCCTCATCAATGAGAAGAAAATCTCCGCGGCGCAGGACATCGTCCCCATCCTCGAGAAACTCGTCCAGTTGGGCAAGCGCGAACTGGTCATCATCGCCGAAGACATTGACGGTGAAGCGCTGGCCACTCTCGTGCTGAACAAACTACGCGGTATGTTGAACG
>QZIJ01000027.1 GCA_003598975.1 Anaerolineaceae bacterium
ATCATCGTGGTCACCCACGAGCGCGATATCAGCCGCTACACGACCCGGCAGGTGACTTTGGTAGACGGCCGCGTCGCCCTCGATGCCCAGAGGTAATGCTGCGATGACACCATTACTACTCACCAAACTACTCCGCGATCTGCGAGCCACCTGGGATCGAATCGCCCTGATGACTCTGGCCTTATGCATTACCCTGGTCATGTTCAGTGGGGTGTTGTACACGTGGGGCGTCATCAGCCGGGAACTGCCACGGGCCTACGTGAGCACCAATCCTGCCTCGGCTACTATTCTGCTCGACCGCGCTCTTGACGCCGGTCAGATCTTCCAGCACAACCCTTGCTTTGAATTCTGGCTTGAAGGCTCGTCGCCTTGGCATTGTGCATCCCCTTTCTTGGACTGATTCTGCATGAACTACCATCCGTGTCCAGTTTTAGGGGGTCACTACACTTCTGGTTGTCTCCAACATCTCTGCGCAGGCTCGTGACGATCTACTTGCAGCGGATGTGCGGGAGAGAGCAGGACTTCATTCTCGTATGCGCCCTCGCGCTTTTGTCCCACCAGCGTCAGGCGCGGACGCGTGGCGGTGACGTTGCCGCGCTCGTCGAGGAACTCGTCCTCGCGATAGCGGATGCGTCCCTGCGCGGGATCGTCGAAGAAGAAGTACGTGTCGTGCTGATCGTAATGACGCAGGCGGGCGATTTCAATCTCGGGACGCTCGAGTCCTTTCACGACCTTCGCGGGGTCGGTCAATTTGATCTTGACCTGCACCTCGAACGATTCCTCCTCCATCGAGCCGCCCAGCGCAATCAATTTCGACAGCACCGATTGTTCGCGCTCAATCAGGAACGCGTCGATTTTTAGCGCCACTTCCTGCGCCTGTACCAGCAAATCTTTTTCATTGAGCGTCAACAACTCCCTGTCCCTCATCAGCCATTTTCCATTCACCATCACGTCAGTCACATCTGTGGACTTGGCCGCGTAGACGATCTGCGCGTAGGCGTTGTTTTGATCGCGGCGGAAGCGCGGCGAGTTGTGCAGCGGACTGGTGTCCACGACGATCAGGTCGGCGCGGCGGCCTGGGGTCAGCGACCCTGTCAAATGTCCAAGATGAAGCGCCTGCGCGCCGAGACGGGTCGCCATTGTCAACGCGGTCTGCGCGGGGACGGAGGTCGGGTCATTGCTGGCGGCTTTCGCCACGAACGAGGCCAGTCGCACCTCCTCGAACATATCGAGATCGTTGTTGCTGGCGGGGCCGTCGGTGCCGATGCCCACATTGAGTCCCGCTTCGAGCATCTTTGTCACGGGCGCGAAACCCGAAGCCAATTTGAGATTCGATGAGGGATTATGACTTACGCCCGCGCCGTGATTTTTGAGTGTGCGGATCTCGCCGATGTCCACGTGGACGCAATGCGCGGCGATAACCTTGGCCTCGAACAGTCCCTGTTTTTTCACGTAGGGGATGACGGGCATGCCGTTTTCGTTGCGCATGTTTTCCACTTCGAAGGATGTCTCGGCGAGATGAATGTGGAGCGGCACATCGAACTCTTTGGCGAGTTCGGCGGTTTCGCGCAGCATTTCGGGTGTGGTGGTGTAGGGCGCGTGTGGCGCGATGGCGGGGACGATGAGCGCGTGTCCCTTCCAGCGTTGGATGAATTCGCGGGCGCGGGCGATCCCGTCTTCGTACGAGGGCGCGTCGGACGTCGGGAACTTGAGCACGGTCTGCCCGCAGACGGCGCGCAGCCCTGCCTCGGCGGTGGCTTGGGCGACATCCTCCTCGAAAAAGTACATATCGTTGAAAGTGGTCACGCCCGAGCGGATAAATTCCGCGCAGGCAATTTGTGTTCCCAGCCTGACAAATTCTGGCGAGACGAACTCGCGCTCCACAGGCCAGAGATAACCCTGCAACCAGACATCGAGTCGCAGATCGTCGGCGATGCCGCGCAAGAGAGTCATCGGCACGTGTGTGTGCGCGTTGATCAGGCCTGGCATCAGGATCTTCCCGCCGCAATCGAAGGTCTCTTTGGCAGAATATTCTTTTAGAATCTTGTCTTCGGGGCCGATGGCGATGATCGAATCTCCAAGCACGGCCACCGCGCCGGGGTCGTATTGGGCCAGTTTTTCGTCCATGCTGAGAACGAGGGCATTGGTGAGGAGGATGTCTGCTTGTTGGGTCATTTAGGCTCCTTAACGACTGAAGTCGTTACTACGTAGTGGCGACTTTAGTCGCTTTGGGTTATTTGCAAACTTCCGAAGCAATGACGGCTTCGGAAGCATGATGAAAGGGACAAGGTTGCTTTATACTACCACAAACTCGCAAGGGGCATAAACCTTATGGTAGAAGCAATTTTTCCAAATCGTTTTGGTTGGTCACGGGGCGGAGGCAGACAAACCCTTCGCAAACATACGCGGCAGATTTTCCATCCACCAGCGGGCGGTCGCGGAGCAGGGCGGGCGCGTTTTCTTTTACGGGAGGAAGAGCCGCAGCAATCACGAAGTTTGGCCTGTATTCTGCCCGAACGGTTTGAATCATCTCCCGCGCGGAATCCTGCCCATCCTCGCTGACGATGACCGCCACCTGCTTCACCTTCGCCGACGCAAATTCCGCGGCGGACAACCATCTCCCAAACGCGGTTGGGTAGCGGACGGCGAGTCCCATCACCTGACGAAGCGCGGCCTCGGCGATGTCGCGAAAATCCCCGCGTCCCGTCAGCGCGGACAGCTTGAGCAGGGCTTCTGTCGCCAGCGCGTTGCCAGAGGGGGTGGCATTATCCTGCAAATCTTTTGAACGAATCGGAAGCACCTCGCCATCCGTTGGTGTGTCGAAGAATCCGCCCGATGTATCGCGGAATCGTTGGATCATCTCTTCGGCCAGTTCCAGCGCGGACGCGAACCACTTGTCATCGAAATCGGTTTGATACAGTTCCAGCAGGCCGAGGATGAGCGCGGCGTAATCTTCAAGGAAGACTTCGTGGGTGGTTTTTCCGTCCCGCCACGAGCGGCGCAGTTGACCTTCAGGGCGTAAGTGGGTGAGCAGGAAATCGGCGTTGCGTGCAGCCTGATTGTAGAGTTGCCCATGTTGGGGCGAACCGATGTGTTCGCCCAAATTGTGTTCGCCTACGCCATGATTGCCCAACACCCTCGCCGCTTCTGCGTATGCCGCCAGCATGAGCCCATTCCAGGAGGTGAGAATCTTGTCGTCGGTCGCGGGGCGAACGCGTCGTCCGCGGGCCGCGAGGAGTTTTTCGTGGTAATAGGTCAGTTTGGCCGCGACCGCCTCCTCGGTCAGATTGAAGCGAGCCGCGAGGGACGCATCATCCAGAGCGCGTTGTAGAACAGTATTTCCCTCCCAGTTTCCCTTGTCTGTAATCCCGTACGCGGCTGAGAAGAATTCGTAGTTTGAGAAACCCGTGTTCTCCGAGAAAACGGATTCCTCCTTCGCGAGTGCGGCGCGAATCTCTTCGGGAGTCCACACGTAAAATTTTCCTTCTACACCCTCCGAGTCGGCGTCGAGCGAGGAATAGAATCCGCCATCGGGATGGGTCATTTCGCGCGAGACGAATGCGAGTGTCTCCTCCACGATGCGGCGGAAGAAGGGGTCTTTTGTGATTTGCCACGCGTGCAAATACGCGCGGACGAGTTGTGCGTTGTCGTAAAGCATTTTTTCAAAGTGAGGAACGCGCCAGAAATTGTCGGTGCTGTAGCGCGAGAAGCCGCCGCCGACCACATCGTACATCCCACCGCGTGCCATGGCCTTGAGCGCGTGCAAGGCGGCGGATTCGCTTCTCCCTTTAAGAGAGGGGCCGGGGGTGATGTTGCGTTGAAGCAGAAATTCAATCATCATCGGTTGCGGGAATTTTGGCGCGGCGCCCCAACCGCCGTTACCCCAATCGTAGGTGTCAAGGATGTTTTTCTCGGCGAGCGCGAGATTTTCTTCTGCGAACTCTGCACTGGTACTAGGTGCGGTTTGCGACTGGATGTGCTGGATGAGTTGTGTGCCTGCGCGGTCGACTTCCTCGCGGCGATTCTTCCACGCGTTTGCAATGGAGGTTAACACATCGCGGAATGATGGCAGGTTGTGACGCGGCACAGGTGGGAAATAGGTGCCTCCGTAAAATGGACGCAGGTCGGGGGTCAGAAAGACCGACATGGGCCAGCCGCCGCTCCCTGTCAACGCGACGACAGCCTGCATGTAAATCCCATCCAGGTCGGGACGTTCCTCGCGATCCACTTTGATGTTGACGAAGTGTTCGTTCATCAGTGCGGCGGTAGGCTCGTCCTCGAACGACTCGTGTGCCATCACGTGACACCAGTGGCAAGCCGCATAACCAATGCTGAGGAAGATGGGTTTATTTTCGGCGCGCGCTTTGGCGAGGGCTTCTTCAGACCAGGGATGCCAGTCCACGGGATTATTTGCGTGTTGAAGCAGGTAGGGGGAGGTGGAGAATGTGAGGCGGTTCATTATGGATTGATTATATCTAATTTGCAATCCGATTTCTCGATTAGAATTGCCGCATGTCTCTCCCTGCCAAAATCGTCCTCATCGGCGCGGGTAGCACCGAATTCGCCGAAAACACCTTCTCTGCCCTCATCCGCAGCGAGCGCCTGCGCGGCTCCAATCTCGCGCTCGTGGACATCAACCCCGAATCCCTCGAAACCAATCGCCGCCTCGCCGAGCGCTTGAACCGCGAGTGGAATGGCCAGATGACCATCAGCGCGCACACCGATTATCGCGAGGCGCTGGAAGGTGCGCAGTTCGTTGTCAACGCCATTGAGGTTGGTGCGCGCGAAAATTTATGGAAGCGCGATTTCGAGATTCCGCTCAAGCACGGAGTCCGTCAACCTTACGCGGAAAACGGCGGCCCCGGCGGATTCGCGCACGCGGCGCGCAACGTCCGGCCGATTCTGCAAATTGCGCAAGACATGGAGAAGGCTTGTCCCGAGGCGTGGTTCGTCAATTTCACCAACCCGATGATTCGCATCTGCGACGCGGTCAACCGCCGCACGAAAATCAAGTCCGTGGGGCTTTGTCATCAGATCTACGCGGGATACGTCGCGGTTGGTGTCGCGCTCGCGAAGGATTTGGGCATCGAAGTCCCGCCTGAATTGAGTGGCCTGCACGCCGCCGCGGACCAGTACGCCGCGCAGCAAGTTGTCCGCCACCAGATCGTCCCGCGCGTGGATATCCGCGCCGCGGGGCTGAATCACTTCACGTGGATGCTCTCTGTGCATGATCGTGTTACTGGCGAAGACCTCTATCCGCTTTTCCGTAAACGCTTCTTTGAACTCGACCCGAAATTTGAGCCATTGACCCGCGACGTGTTCGCGGCCTTTGATCTCTTTCCCGTTCCTGGCGATACGCATCTGTGCGAATATCTGCCGTGGATGAACGACCCCGTCACCCAGCCCTGGGAAAAATACGACATCAAATTGTACGATTGGGATTTCATGTCTGCCCTGCGCGATTTCAAAGCTGACCGCCTCGCGAAAATGGCGGATGGCGAATTAACTCTCGATGGTCTGCTCGGAACAGACTCGGAAGGCGCGCTCGAAATGGTGGAAAATGTCGCGGGCGGCACAACTCACTATCACCTTGCCGCCAACCTTCCGAATGTCGGGCAGATTGCCAACCTGCCGTTGGGCGCGGCGGTCGAAACCCCTGTCATCGTGGACGGCGCGGGGATTCATCCTGTTCACGTTGGCGCGCTGCCCGAACCGATTGCCGAACTCCTCCGCCGCGAGACGACCATCGTGCAGTTATGCGTGGACGCGGCCGCCGAGGGTTCACGCGAGAAAGCCCTGCAATGCCTCCTGCTCGATCCCGTCATCACGGATGTTCAAACTGCAAAAAATATCCTGGATGATTACCTGACCGAATACAAGACCTACCTTCCGCAGTTCTGGAAGTAGGGACTGGAATCCGAAAATTCTACTTTCGCGAAAGGTACGCAACGACCCTGAAGTAAAACGTCAGGATTCCCACTCAAGGCTCAATCAAAATCGTAAATCGAATGCTTTCCCGTCTCTTCCGTCAATCCTCCATCCCTCGCGAATACCGCGCCAACTTCCTGCACCTTTACCTTGATATTGGTTGGTTTGGCATTCTAGGCGGATCCGCGATCAACTTTCTGGCCATCTACGCCGCGCGCCTCGGCGCGTCCGCGCTCCAGATTGGACTGATCGGCGCCGCCTCCGCGGTCGTCAACCTGCTCATTGCCATTCCCTCTGGCAATTGGGTCGCAAAACGTAACACAGGCCTTGCTGTTTTCTGGTCGTCGGTCTTTTATCGCCTCGGTTACGCGTTATGGATTCCGCTGCCGTGGCTCTTCAACGCGCAGGGCCAGGTGTGGGCGTTGATCATCGTTACTTTCCTCATGGCCATCCCGCTCACGCCATTGGGCGTCGGATTCAATGCACTGTTTGCGGAGGCTGTTCCAAGCGAATACCGCGCTCATGTGGCTGGCGTCCGCAACATCGTCCTCTCGGTGGCGTTCATCACCAGTTCGCTTCTTAGCGGCTACATCCTTGAAGCGGTGACGTTTCCCGCAGGTTATCAGATCGTATTTGGGATTGGATTTTTCGGCGCGGCGATGAGCAGTCTGCATCTCTACTTTGTCCGTCCTCTCAAAAAGGATCGCTCCTCGCGTCGCCCTGACCTTTCAGCGGACTCTGCCTCCCAAGCCGATTCGCCCCGCGGCCTTGTCTCCTCCCTCCGCCTCGACGTGGTGCGCGGCCCCTTCGGCAAAGTGGTGGTCGTCATGCTATTCTTCCATCTCGCGCATTACATTGCCAGCCCGATTTATCCGCTCTACAATGTGAATGTACTTCATCTTAACGATGATCATATCGGTATCGGAACCGCGCTCTTTTATTTGACAGTCCTCATCGGCTCCACGCGTCTCAATCGCCTAGTGGGGCGCATGGGACATCGCCGCGTCACGGGCTGGGGAATGATCGGCATGGCGCTGTATCCGTTCATCCTCGGCCTGTCCCAGACGGTGTGGCAGTTTTATGCTGTCTCGCTGATCGGCGGGTTCACGTGGGGGTTGGCGGGCGGCGCGTATGCCAACTACCTGCTTGAAGAAATTCCCGAGCACGATCGCCCTGCTCACCTGGCGTGGTACAACATTGCGCTCAACGCCGCCATACTCGCAGGTTCATTCCTCGGCCCCCTGATCGCGAATCTGTTCGGGCTGGTCTCCGCTTTGATGTTGTTTGCGGTGATGCGCATGCTGGCGGGCGTGTCCATTTTGCGGCGCGGTTAAAACAAAACAACCTGAAAAGTTTCAGGTTGTCTCTGTGGCGGTCCCGACGGGATTCGAACCCGCGATCTCGGCCTTGACAGGGCCGCATGTTAGGCCGCTACACCACGGGACCAGATTAACAGCGGGCGAGAGTTTACCATACGCATATAAGCGTGTCAATACGCGCCGCCCTGATAGAGTGCGGGATCGGTGGGAGTCTTTCCAGAGGGGTCGTGGACGTAGACCCAATCCCCCACGTTTGCCCAATCGAAGAGCCAGCGCGCGTCGCCCATGGACAGGTTCACACATCCATGTGATTGTGGATAGCCGAAGCGCGTCCGCCAGTAAGCCGCGTGGAGGGCGCGTGCGCCATCGAAATACATGGTGTATGGGACATCCTCCAGATAATAAAAATCAGCGGGGTCGTTGTTGCGCATCGTCTCGGCTTCTTTTTTCTCATAGATCTGGAAAACGCCCGGGCGCGTCCAAAATGGCTCCGCACCTGTTGCGCCCATGGTGGCAAAGACTAGTTGGCTGTTTTCGTACACTGCAATCGTCTGCTCTTCGAGATTGACCTCGATCCAGCGATCGTTGGTGACTCCCTCTGGCGGGGTGGTGTTGGGAGTAACGACTGCCACTTTGCGTCCCTCCACCCATTGGTTGGGGCCGATCATATTCCAGGCGGTGTCGTTGACGATTTCCGTTTTGTATATTTGAACGACAGTCAATGAAGGGAGAAATTGACCAGTTTCCGCTGTCCTGTAGCCTGGGCCCGATTTAACGGGAATCTGTTCGATGGTCCAGCCGAAGGCGACGCGGGGCGTTTCGCGAAAGAGGAGTCCCTGAAAGGAGGAAAATTCATGGATGCGGTTTCCGTCTCCCCTGATCCAATGTCCCGAACGCGCGAGAAAAAAATGTCCTGTTTCGTCCATGCTTTGGTAGGAGATGTATACGAAGCCCGGCGCGTAGGTGAGGGCGTTTTCTGATTTGGCTTGCGCGTCAACAAGGGAGGAGTAGAATTTGGGCGGCAGGTCATCTGCCATGTGGAAATAACGATAGGGGACTTTTGCCAGGTCTGGGCTGGGTTTGAACGCGATGAAAGGACGTGGTGGAAAAGTGAGACCGAGGCTCGCGAGACTGGTGATATATGCCGAAGGGCCAAGCGGCAGGCAGTCACTTGTTCCGTTTGGATAGGCGTCGGGCATGCATACCACGCCGCCGCTGAATGATTCCTCTTCGGGCGAGGTCTCCTGTGCGCGAACAGGAAGCGGGGCGGCAATCAGGAATAACAATAAGACTACATGGAAAAGTTTGAGTTTCATCGCGTGCCTCATAAAGGAATTCGGCAGATTATAGCATGTCTGCCTTACGGTTCTGTTGGGTTCATTCCTGTTTGGATGCGCCAAACTTGACACAATGCCTTGCGTGTTCTAAAATAGTGTCACAATTTCTTTGAGTTCATTAATTCGCGTGTTTTTCACGCGAATCCCCAAGGATGGCAACTTTGTCCAAATCTCGTACGCAACAAATGGTGGATCGCCTGCGGGAATTGCAGGCATCCTCTCCCGATATTGAGGCCTCTGCAATTGTCAGTGTGGACGGTTTGAGCATAGCCTCTGCCCTGCCGCATGGCGTGGAAGAGGATCGTGTCTCGGCCATGTCTGCGGCCATGTTGTCGCTCGGCGAGCGAATTGCTTCAGAGTTGGGACGCGGTTCCCTGGAACAGGTGTATATTAAGGGTGAAAAGGGTTACGTTGTGCTCATGTCGGTTGGGCAGGAAGCCGTACTCACCGCGCTGGCGCGCGAACAGGCAAAACTGGGATTGATCTTCCTGGATATGCGCCGCGCCACCGAAGACCTGTCGAAACTGATCTAGTGGAGATTGTATGGCCTCTATTCAAAAAAGTGGTCTCGCTTACCCCAATAAATTCGGCCTGATTCTGGTGCGCGCCCTCGAAGAAGTGATGGGACGTAATGGTCTGAATGCCATTCTGAATCTTGGGGGGCTGAGTCACTACATCGAGCATCCCCTGCCCGATAACCTGGAAAAAGGATTTGACTTTGCGGAAGTCGCGGCGATCAACCTGGCGCTGGAAGATATGTACGGTCCACGCGGCGGCCGCGGACTCTCTCTGCGCGTTGGACGCGCCATCTTCGCGGACGGTTTGCGGAATTTTGGCGCACTGGCGGGCGTGGGAGACCTGGCATTCAAGGTGCTTCCGCTCCAGGCCAAACTTCGCATCGGCCTGCCCGCAGTGGCCAAGATCTTCTCGCAGATCAGCGATCAGCACAGCACCGTGGAAGAGAAGGACAACGAATTTATTTACACCATCCACAAATGCTCGGAATGCACAGGCCGCAAAGGCGAGGAGAAGCCCATCTGTTTCATCGCGGCTGGCATCCTCCAGGAAAGTCTGAAATGGGTGTCGGGAGGAAATGAATTCCGCGTCAACGAATCGAGATGCATCGCCACAGGCGACAGCGTCTGTGAGTACGTTATCCAGAAAGAACCTCTTTCTTAATTTGGGAAAGCCGTGGCCAACGCCAAGCAGAAGATCCTGATCGTTGAAGATGACATTGATGTAGCCGAGATGGTCACGGCGTATTTTCGCGCCCAGGGTTACGAAGTTTTGACCGTCAACTGGGGCGAGGACGGTGTGCGCGCCTGTCAGGCCAATCACCCCGACCTGGCCATCCTTGATATCCGCCTGCCCGATATTGACGGTTACGAGGTGGCTCGCCGCCTGCGAAGTGACCGCCGCACGTCGGATGTGCCGATCATCTTCCTGACCGAAAAGCGCGAACGCGCCGATAAATTGCAGGGACTTGAACTGGGCGCGGACGATTACATCACCAAGCCATTCGATATTCAGGAACTCCGCCTGCGCGTCCGTAATGCGCTCCAGCGCATCAGCCAGGGATCGCTGACCAATCCCGTCAGCGGCCTGCCCGAAGGTGCGTTGGTTGACGAGCGGTTGACTGCCGCCACGAAGGATGACGGGCTTTCGTTGCTCCTTGTTTCATTGGAAAATCTGGACGCCTTCCGGGAAATATATGGTTTTGTGGCCTCGGACGATGTCCTGCGAGCGTTCAGTATGATGATCCACAACACCATGATGGAACTCGGCGCAAAGGATGATTTCCTTGGGCACCTCGGTCCCGCCGAGTTTGTTTTGGTGATGCAGGCGGCCAACCTTCCGTCTGTTCAGGAGCGCCTGCGCTCGCGCCTTACACAGTCGCTCGATTATTTCTATCCCATCAAGGACCGTGAGCGCGCCTCCCAACGTTCCGACCGATTGGCAGTCAAAATGAGCGATATGGCTGCGGTGAAGGGACGTTTTGCCAGCGTGGACAAACTCAAAGTGGAACTTCTGCGCCTGAAACGATAGAGGTCCCTTGAAGATCGCGGTTGTAACCCCCACATATAATGAAGCGGAGAACCTGCCCAAACTGGTCTCCGCTCTTTTTTCGCTTCCGCTCAACCTGCGTGTTTTGGTCGTGGACGATAACAGTCCCGACGGGACGGGTGCGGTCGCGGACGAGTTGGCGCGTCGGCACGCGGGACGCGTCAGCGTGTTGCACCGTGCGGGGAAGCAGGGCCTGCGGACGGCGTATCTCGAAGGGTTCGCGTCCGCCCTCGAAACGGAGGCCGACGTCATCGTCCAGATGGATGCGGACTTCTCCCACGATCCCGCCGCGCTGGTGACGATGTCCGAGCGCCTCGCCTCATCCGACCTTGTGCTGGGTTCCCGCTACGTGGACGGCGGCTCGGTGGACGAGCGCTGGCCGTTCTGGCGAAAGGGACTCAGCGCCTTCGGAAATTTCTACGCGCGGACGATCCTCCGCCTGCCCCTGCGTGACGTGACCACGGGCTACCGCATGTGGCGCCGCGAGACGTTGGAAGGCTTGCCGCTCCATCGTATCCAGGCCAATGGGTATATCTTTTTAGTCGAAATGGCGTATCTGGCGCACTGCCTCGAATACAAAATCGGCGAAGCCCCCATCTATTTTGCCGACCGCCGCTGGGGAAAATCGAAGATGTCGTTCAAGATTCAAGCCGAAGCCGCCCTGCGCGTCTGGCAGGTGCTATGGAATTATCGCGATCTGAAGAAGTTGGGGAAAAGAGCGAGGGTCGCGTAAATCGAGTTCAATTGCCTGAACGGACAATTTGAGCCGTTTGGATTCGATTCCGAGCGGCTTGAATCATTAATCCAATAGGCTCAAACTTTAATCTCATAGGCTCAAAACTTAATCCGTAAGGCTCAAACTTTAATCCCAAAGGCTCGGATTTGATGCACAAACCCCACCCCCAGAAAATGGGGCGGGGACGGCGAAGCCGTCCAACTGGAAAAATGAAAAGGCGTAGGAAACTGCTTGGAATGTGCGCAGAATCCCCAGCGTCAGGTGCACGCTTTGTTGGGCGGTTTTTCACGAAAGATTATTCATACTTATTGAAGTATCAAAATAGCTGTTGCGAGATCAGCAAGGTAGTGGACACAAATTAATGGGATAAGACGTCGTCGACCCAATAGAAAAGCGATTGGGAAACTACTAATGGCGGCTGTTGCTGCGAGTACGCGTGAAATAAGATATTGCTCATCGAGGATAAATGGCATGGTAAGATGCTGGAATCCCCAAAAAAATATTACAACAAGAACTGCTACCCATGTCTTACCAGAAAGAACTTCAATGCGCGGAAGCAGATACCCCAAGTACACAAGCTCTTCCGTGATAACCCACACAATTGGCCAAATAAGAAGACTATATATTTGACCAGCAGGGGGAAGATTTACAACAGCAATCATCGGAGGTAAAGCAGCCCCATAATAGCTTTGAGTAATTATGCTGGCTAGTAATGCCGTAGGTGCAACTGCAAGCAAGTAAATAGGCGTCCAGGCAAGTTGTTTGAAGATATCCTTGCCTTTAGCTCCAAACAGGTCAGTAATCTTTATGCTTTCGCGTTTGGTCAACCAAACAAGTGTAAATAAACAAAGAATATCTGTAATTGTGCTGTAAACAGGCCACCATGCAGTAGCATCTTGCCATGCATTAGTGGATCCTCTATATGCAAATATGCCAGCAGTAAGAGCCTGAGCGATGAATGCAAAAACGAGGCGGGCAGGTAAGAAAAAAATTACTGGCCACCACGATAAACCATGTGCAGAGTAAAGCTTTTCTATTGGTGATAGTGCATTTTTTTTGATAATTTGCAATTCAGACATGGTTAAACTTTTTCCTTTTATTTTTAAATTATTGTAAAGAACCGCCCAACGGCTCGCGTTACCGGCGGCTGGAGGGATGAGACTCGCCCACGAAACGGACAAAACCCAAAGCCACGAAAATGCCAATTTGACGGTGCGAATCCAGCCGTCCGCGTGCACGCCGTGTTAGGCTGTCTTCA
>QZIJ01000102.1 GCA_003598975.1 Anaerolineaceae bacterium
GTTTATCATTGGAGCGTCCTCCTGCGTGTGGGGCTTCTTTGAGCAGAAACTCCAATATCACGCTCGAGGACTTTTTGTCAACTAGCATAAGACCCTAATCGCTCATTGCTACTCTCTAAATCCAAGTCGGTTCTTCGTACGTCCCGAAGACTTCCTTCATCACTGAGATGATCTCGCCCAGCGTCGCGTAGGCGCGGACGGCATCCAGCAGGTAGGGCATGGTGTTCTCCGTGTCTTGACAGGCGATGCGGAGACGATCCAGCGCCTGACCGACGCGTCCTGCGTCCCGCGTGCGGCGGACTTCCTCGAGGCGCGTTACCTGCCGCTGGTAGCCCTGCGGATCCATTTCGAGCAGGGGGATGGTGAGCGGTTTCTTTTCTTCGAACGCGTTCACGCCCACGATCTTGCGGACTCCCTCGTCAATTTCGCGCTGGTAACGATAAGCCGCGTCCGAGATTTCGCTTTGGAAGAATCCCTTTTCGATGGCGGGGATGACTCCGCCCAACTCTTCGATTCGGCGGAAGTAATCACGCGCCTGACTCTCGATGCGGTCGGTCTGCGCTTCGACGAAGAACGAACCGCCGAGCGGGTCCACCGTATTGGCCGCGCCTGACTCTTCCGCGATGATCTGCTGAGTGCGGAGAGCAATAGTGACCGCATGTTCGGAGGGAAGCGCGAGGGCTTCATCCAGTGAGTTGGTGTGGAGCGATTGAGTCCCGCCGAGGACAGCCGCCAGCGCCTGAATAGCGACGCGTACCACGTTGTTTTCGGGTTGCTGTGCGGTGAGTGAGACTCCCGCCGTCTGAGTGTGGAAACGCAACAGCCACGAGCGCGGACTCTTCGCCTTGAACGTCTCGCGCATCTCGCGTGCCCAAATGCGACGGGCGGCGCGGTACTTGGCGATTTCCTCGAAGAAGTCATTATGGGCGTTGAAGAAGAAGGAGAGACGCGGCGCGAACTCGTCCACATCCATGCCGCGTTTGATGCCCCAGCGAACGTATTCGAGTCCGTCGCTGAGGGTGAAAGCCAGTTCCTGCGCGGCGGTGGAGCCTGCTTCGCGGATGTGATATCCGCTGATGGAGATGGTGTTCCATTGCGGCACTTTTTGCGAGCCAAATTCCATCGTGTCCACCACGAGGCGCATCGAAGGTTCGGGCGGGAAGATGTATTCTTTCTGAGCGATGAACTCTTTCAGGATGTCGTTCTGGATGGTGCCGCGCAATTGGTCGGGACGCACGCCCTGTTTCTCCGCGGCGGCGATGTACATGGCCCAGATGATCGCGGCGGGCGAGTTGATCGTCATGCTGGTGGAGACTTTGTCGAGCGGGATGCCATCCAGCAAAATTTCCATGTCTTTGAGCGAGGAGATGGCCACGCCGCATTTGCCGAATTCGCCCAGTGCCTCGGGCTGGTCGGTGTCATATCCCATCAATGTGGCGAGGTCGAAGGCGATGGAGAGACCGGTCTGTCCCTGCTCGAGCAGGTACTTGAAGCGCTGGTTCGTTTCCTCGGCGGTACCGAAGCCGGCGAACATGCGCATCGTCCAGAGTTTGCCGCGGTGAAGCGTCGGGTGGACTCCGCGCGTGAAGGGGTAGCCGCCCGGTAGTCCGAGATCGGAGGCGTAGTCGAGGTCGGCCACATCAAGCGGGGTGTAGAGTCGGTTGATCGATTCTGAGGACGTCGTGATGAAGTCCGCGCGGCGTTCGGGTATCGAAGCGAGCGTCTTTTGCAAGTCAGTCTCTTCCCACTTTTCAAGGGCATCTTTAAGTTCGGCGAGTTTTTTGGAATCGTACATGGAAGGCTCCTCTGGCGAAATTATATCAATGGACAAGTTCGTTGAGTTTGACGGGTGCGGCGTTGATGACGCGCGTGAACTCGGTGTAGAAAATATCCTCGACGGGGATCATGCCTTTGAATCCAAAGAGCGAATCGAAGAGGGTCTTGCCATCGTCTGTGGCGTAGATGAGGTCGAGGGCGCGTTTCAATTTTGCGGCCACATTTGCAGGCACGGTGGAGGAAAGGAAAATTCCATCGTAGGGGATGATGGGCGGCACCTGCCAGATGACAACGACTTCATCCATGATGAAGGGGTATTCATCCTTCAGCGCGGGATAGTTGCGCGCGTCGATGTACGTGCCGCCGAAATCGCAAATCTCACCGACTTGGACGGCGCGTACAACCGAGAAGTGGCTTCGCAGAAAAGCGCCCTCCTCAGTGGGGACTTTGTACCAGTTGAGGATGCCGAGCGGAACGAGGTGGCCGGACGGGGAGTCGGGTTCGGTCCAACAACCTTTTTTCCCGCTGAATTGGGCGAGGGCTTCAGGTGCGTTGGCCGTGTTTTTATTGTCAGATGGGTTGTAGTACGCGGTAAAGCGGTCACTGCGCGCCACGAACTGTGCGCCGATGGAGGCCACATTGTCCTGCGTGGAGGCAAAGGCGGCCTGCACCGCTTTTTGATTGTAGGCCTTGACGATGGCAAACGGCGGCAGGATGGCGATGTGCGCGTTGCCGATCTTCAACGATTCAATAAGTTCGAAATAGGTGGTGGGTGCGACCGCCACGACGCGATAGCCGGTCTGTTCTTCGAGCAGGGTGGCGAGCGTCTGACCGTTGGCAACCGTGACCGGGTCCACGAATTGAGACGGGGGCAGGGCCAGCAAAATGGGATTGCCATTCTCGCCCAAGTCTGGTCGCGGGGTAGGCGAGGGTGTGAATGTGGCGGTCGCTGTGGACTCTGGGTTGGGGGTGGACGTGGAAGTAGGAACGGCCGTCGGGAGATTGCAGGCAGTGAGGAGAGTAATTAGTAAGCAGTAAGTGATGATTGGTTTTAGGAGGTGCATGGAGTAATCATAACGATATTGTATCGTTCGGGCAAGCTTTTTGGTTTATAATGCCGCGCATGAAAAGTAATGGAGTGTTCAATTTCATCTTCCTGATCGTGCTGGCCGCGGGAATTTATTTTATTGTCACCACCGTGCGCGACGCGGTCAATGAGACGGCGCAAAATGCCAACTCGGCTCTCCAGCCTCTTTCAGAGGCCAATCAGGCCATGCAGACGCAGGTGGCGCAGTTACTGAATCCCACCCCCACCATCATCCCCGACCCGGTGACGTATATCACCGAGATCCGCGCACTGGCGCGCCTGGAGACGATCCAATATTCGGTGGAGAAGGTCATCACTGCTGAGATCGGGCAAGGCTCGTTCGACTTCCTCTTTGGCGATAAACTGCTCTTCGTCGCGCATGGCACAGTCATCGCGGGAATTGACATGGGTAAACTCGGCCCGGAGCACATGCGTTACGAGGGAAACGTGCTTTACGTTACCCTGCCTCCCGCCGAGGTCTTTATCGCAACGCTCGACAACCAGAAATCCTACGTTTATGACCGCGAGACAGGAATCTTTACCAAAGGCGTCAACGACCTCGAAACTCTGGCGCGTCAAACCGCCGAGCAGGAAATCCTCAAAGCCGCCATGGAAGATGGGATTCTGACGCAGGCGCAAATCAATGCCGAGGCATTCCTCATCAAGTTTTTCGCCGCGCTGGGTTTCCCGAACACGATCTTCGTGAAATAAACTTGTAATCGGGATCCTGAAGTTCTACTTCAGGATTGGCCAGAACCGAAAGTAGAACTTTCGGAATCCTTTCTCCAAGCAACAGCCCGACTCATCATCGGGCTGTTTTATTATTCACCATTTTTCCTTTCCATCGTTCCTATAATTCTTCCTCTATTCCCTTATTCCCTCAAACTGAGCCAGGGCAGATCGTAAACCTTGACGATTTCTTCTGCCAACAGACCCGAAGCAGGCAAATTGGCGGAATCTTACAACGACTTGTCTTGCAACCAGAAGATGTCGAGGTAGACCTTATTGCGGGCGAGTTCTTCGGGTGTGGTCATAGATAAATTTTACTCTCCAGCAGGCCATTGATGGCAGGTCAGACGATATTCTTCACCAGGGAAGTATTGTTCCCATTCAGTCTGGGTGAAGTTACGGCCAAGTCTTTGACAAAGTTTTTCGATCCAAGAATTTGGATCAATATCCCAAAAAGTAACTTCACCGTAGTCGTTACCGGATACTAAGGTTTGGCCGCCATCGATTGGACTGAATGCAAGGCTTTGAATATTAAGCGGTTTAAAATAATCCTCCCTATCAGAAACTGATTGTCCGATTTGAAGCCTGCTTGCAACATCAATAAGAGTTAGATCCCCTAGGTTGTCTGAAGCCAGTATTTTTCCATCCGGACTAAAAGACAAATTTCTACTTATTACCTTAATGCGAGGTCCAAGTGGCATTCGAGTCTCTGCATCCCAAAAGATAATACAACTGCCGCTACTTACTAGTATTTTTCCGTCAGGACTGTACACCAAGTCAGCCACTTGTGATGTAAACCCGGGGTAAACCATTTCTGTAATGTCCATTTCACCAATGGTTGTACGAGTGACC
This sequence comes from Anaerolineaceae bacterium, assembly GCA_003598975.1. Classification (GTDB taxonomy): domain Bacteria; phylum Chloroflexota; class Anaerolineae; order Anaerolineales; family Villigracilaceae; genus Denitrolinea. The sequence goes on from QZIJ01000102.1 coordinate 4,445, forward strand.
ATATCCCAGAGAGTTATCAGCCCGCTGCTTCCTATTGCTAATGTCTTTCCGTCAGGGCTGAAAACCACACTTCTAGCCCACCCTTGGCCAAGCCCAGCCTTGGGCGAAGCGAGAAGTATTCTCGTTAGTTGCTTTTGCTCAAACACGTCCCAAATTATTACAGAATTGTCTCCCCCTCCTGATGCCAGAATTTTGCCATCGGGGCTAAATGCAACGCTGGACACTCTCTCAGTATGTCCAATAAGGGGTTCTCCAATTATCTTATGAGTTACAACATCCCATATCATAACTGACTTATCTCTACTTCCAGACGCAAGGACGTTGCCACTTGGATGAAAAGCAACGCTTTCTACTGGGCCTGTATGCCCTTTAAGATGATCGCCAATGTATTTACGACTAACCATATCCCAGAGGATTATGTCCCCATAATAACCTCCAGACGCCAGGATTTTTCCGTCTGGACTAATGGCTACAGTATAATTCGTACTTGAATCATCCTGGATGGTTTGGCTGATAAGGTAAGGCCTATTAAGATCCCACTGAATAATTTCACTATCTCTACAAAAACCTCTTTCATCAAGTTCATGACAACCACTGGAGAAAAAGCTATTGCCGGATGGGTGAAATGCGATACTATAAACCCACCCATTGGGACCGGTTAATGGTTGAGTTACCGGCTGGCTGCTAGCTACATCCCAGATAATTATAGTTTTGTCCACACCACCAGATAACAGTACTTTCCCATCCGGGCTGAAAGTTAATGCAACAACAGAATCAGTATGCCCAGATAGCGGTTGTCCAATAGGTTGATGAGTAGCGACATCCCACAAAATGATTGTTTTGTCATCACTAGCCGACGCGAGGATTTTCCCGTCAGGACTAAAGGCAACCTTGACTCCGCCATTATGAGCAGTAAGAGGCAAACCAATAGGCTGCCGTGTTTCCAAATTCCAAAATGTTATAATCCCCTTTGTACAGTGCTGTGATACCCCCAGTCCGCCTAATTGTGCACAACTACCGGAAGCAACCATTTTCCCATCTGGGCTGAAACTCAAAGATCCTATCCCTAAGCCCTTCACATCTATTGGATTCGGCATTGGTTGACGAGTAACAACATCCCATAGAATAATTTTATTATCGGAGCTTGCAGACACAAGTATCTTGCCATCTGGGCTAAAGGCGATGCTGGTTACTGCTTTGATGTGGCCTAAAAGTGGCGTACCAAGTGGTTTGTAGGTATACATATCCCATAAAATAATAGATTTATCGTCGCTCGCCGATGCAAGCAAATTTCCATCAGGACTAAATGCAATACTCTCAATTTGACTGGTGTGTGCTCTAAGAGGTCGTCCAATGGGACTTCTTTTTTCAGTATCCCAAATGATAATCGAGTTATCCGAACCTCCCGAAGCCATCAGTTTTCCATCTGGGTTGATAGCGATTGTAGTCACAACTTCTGTATGAATATGAGGAAAATACTGAAATAAACGAGGTGTTGATTGAAGTGTGTCGAGTAGAAGTCCTATTGAACGAGGTGTGTTAGCAATTCGGAAAGCCTCAATCGAAAGTAGTGAGGATAGATCTGGTTGAATATGTCTTACCGCCTCTGCTTGTGCGACTAATTCACCCGCTCGAGCAATATGCGCTTGTTCTTCCGCATGTTCTTTTTCTGCCTGTGCCGTTGCTCGCGCGCTTTCTTCGTTTGCCAACGCTGTAGCCTTTGCATTTGCCTCTGCGACTGCCATTGCTTCTGAATTTAGTGCATTATTTCTTTGATTCCAGGCAATAATAGCAAGCAAAGCCACAATTGCCAGACCAAAACCTAAACTGGTCGTAATTTGTCTTCGCTGGCGCACTTCACTTCTTTGGCTGGCAAGAATATATTCACGCTGCACCTTAGTTAGCTGAGGGTCTTCCTGAGCAACAACTTCTGCAAGTTGTTGCTCCGCTTCGCGCAGTTCCTTTCCCCGCAAAAGTCGGCTGTTATCCTTCTTCTGCTCCCATTTCAGGGCTTTCACTTGTAATTCAGTATGGTATTTTAGCCATTCATAATCTGTGCGAATCGTCTTGCGTGTTTCTTCAATTGCCTTGTTGAAATCATCCTGTCCCTCGCGGCAGAAAATCCAATTGCGTTTTGAGATTTCGGGGTGAATGATCTTGGGGTCGGCATCGCGGACAACGATAGGGAGAATTCGCTTGCCATTCTTGACCGCGTGGTCAATCTCCTTGCTGCACATCACCGATGCAACTGAATCTGGACTAATCAAGAACAGAAAAGCATCTGCTTGTTCAATGCCACGATAGATTTCGTGTTCCCAGTTTTCACCTTTGGGGATGCTCTTCCAGTCAATCCAGGTATCCAGCGCGTTCTCAGCCAGTGCCTGGACGATCTTGTCAGCGAAATCTATGTCTTTGCGGGAGTAGGAGATGAAGATGTGAGACATGGAGAGACCTGCCTGTACTTGGTTACCTTACTCTTGTGATTATATTGTACAGGAAAATGAACAGAGAGACTGCAAGGATTTTTCATGGAGGGTCAACAAGTCCTTCAGTTTCCCTTGTTATTCCCTTGCCTTTACCCATCCCATGATCGCCCACGGGGACATGGCGAAGAAACCCGCCAGTCCCGCCCCGCCGAGTTCGGACACAATATCGGGATCGAGGCAGACCAGGATTCCACTCAAGCCGGTCAGGATGTAGGCGAGGACAGCCAATCGGTCATCCTGACCCCGCGCGGGGTCACCGTTTCGACGCGTCACCAGCCAGTTGACGAGGAACACGCTGAACGTCGTCAACCACCAACCCCAGTAGTTCTGCAGGGGGATGCCGAAATAGGCGCCGTTCACCTCCCAAACCCAGTGACCGCCGCGCACCATCATCGGGTCCATGACCACATCCCAGGCGGTCATCACGATGCCGCCGAGCGCGGCGACAACCAGTCCGCGTTTCCAGCCGTCCCCGCGCGGCGCGATCCGCTCCGCGATGACGAGGGACGGGTACATCATCATGAACCACGCGGCAGGGATGAGGTACGGGACGAGGCCGAGGAACAGGGGACCCAATTTTTCGGTGTAATGATACGGCCCATAGACCAATCCGGTTGCCACGCCAACACTCTCAAATGTCAGGCTGACAACGAACGAAATGATGAACAACGTCAGCGCGGCGCGCCAGTTCCAGCGCAGGCTGGCGTGCAGGAGGGCGAACCCGAATCCGAACAGGGTCGTCAGCGGGGTGAGAATCGGGTTGAAGAGGCTGGACAGGTTGAAGTACAGCAAGACCACGTTGTAAATCGTCAGAAGCGCGAACGCGGCGAGGAAAATCCACATCAGTTTGCGGGTCATGTTGGCCTCCGTGCTGATTTTACATCTTCTCGAAATTCGGTGTATACTCCCCGCAGATTTCCCCCAGGAGGCTCCCATGAAGCGAGCGGTCAGCATCAGTATTGGATCGTCGAAGCGCAACAAAAAGGTGGATGTAACATTGCTTGGCGAGCAAGTCAGCATCGAACGCATCGGCACCGACGGCGATATGGAGGCCGCCGCTCTCAAATACAAGGAAATGGACGGCACGGTGGATGCCTTCGGCGTGGGCGGTGCGGACCTGGGCGCTATCGTGGACGGGAAGTGGTATCCCCTGTATTCCGTCCAGCCAATGGTGCGCTATGTCAAGAAGACCCCCCTTCTGGATGGCGGCGGGCTGAAGAACACCCTGGAAAATAAGGCCGCGGGATTTCTCGAAGAACGAATCAAAAAATATCTCGACGATCATGGGCGGAAGGTTTTGGTCACCGTCGGCGTGGATCGCTGGGGACTTTCCAAATGTTTTGCCGAAGCAGGATACGAAACCATCTACGGTGACTTGATGTTTGGGCTGGACATTCCGATTCCCATCCGTAAACTCAGCCAACTCAAACTGGTTGCCGCCTTGATGCTGCCCATTGCCTTTCGCCTTCCCTTCAAATGGATTTATCCTACCGGTGAAAAGCAGGAGAAGCGCACTCCGAAATGGGGAAAGTATTACGACTGGGCGACGGTGATCGCGGGTGACTGTCACTATATCAAGCGCTTCATGCCCGATAATTTGGGGGGGAAGGTGATCGTGACGAACACCACCACGCCCGAGGATGTGGAAGCCTTCAGGAAGGCGGGCGTGAAATATCTCGTCACCACCACTCCCGTTATGGACGGACGCTCGTTCGGCACGAACATGTTGGAGGCCGCGCTGGTCGCCGTCTCGGGCAAGAACCGTCCGCTCACGTGGCCTGAGTACGATGAACTTTTGAACAAACTCGGTTTCGAGCCGCAGTTGCAGGAATTGAATTAATTAGGAGGCACAACCAATGTATGCTATCGTGACCGCAGGTGGAATCCCGAATCCTGAAGACCCGCTCTACATGTTCCTGAAAGGCGATGCAAAGGCGCTCGTGGATGTGGCTGGCAAGCCGATGATCCAGTGGGTGCTCGACGCGCTCAACACCGCACAGCAGGTGGACGCCATCATCCTGATCGGTCTCTCTGCCAAGACGGAACTCGTCAGCGCCAAGCCGATTCATTACATCCCCAACCAGGGACGCATGCTCGCTAATATCGTGGCGGGCGTGAACAAGGCGCTCGAACTCAACAAAAAGACCGACTACGTGCTTGTCGCTTCCTCCGACGTTCCCGCCCTGAAAGGCGAAATGGTGGACTGGCTCATCTCCAAGTGTATGGAGACGAAAGACGAACTCTACTATGGAGTCTGCCCGCGTGATGTGATGGAAGCGCGCTTCCCCGAATCCAGGCGTACCTACACCCGCCTCAAGGACATCGAACTTTGCGGCGCGGACATCCACGTGACACACGTCCGCATGGCGACAGAGCACCTCGACTTGTGGGAACAGTTGATCGGCAACCGCAAATCGCCCTTCCGCCAGGCCTCCCTCGTTGGCATCGACACGTTCTGGAAGCTGATAACGCACAGCGCCACGCTGGACGAATTGGTGGAACACATCTGCAGCCGTCTTGGCATCAAGGGCCGCGCCATCATCTGGGAACATGCCGAGCCTTCCATGGATGTGGACAAACCGCATCAACTCGAACTCCTGCGCGCCGACCTCGAAGCGCAACAGGCCAAAGTGAAACGTGCCGCCAAAGCCGCCGAAAAGAAGGCCGCCGGGAAAAAGTCAGTGGTCGCCAAAAAGGTAGTGAAGAAAGCGGCGCCGAAAAAGCCTGCCGTTAAAAAGACGGCCTCTTCGAAAACGACTGCGAAGGCCAAATCGAAGGCCAAACCGAAAGCCAAAGCGCCCGTCAAAAAGAAGAAATGACCTTTCGCTCCATCCTCGAACTCGATGCGCGTCTCTCCGACCGCCTGCATGTGGCTGAGAAGCCCGGCCTCCTCCGCACACTGGCGGTCTTCTTCGCCCATTCGGGCGATTCCTGGTTTTGGGGATTGGGACTACTCATCCTCTGGTGGCAGGGGGACGCGTTCTGGAAACGGTGGGCGGTCACCCTCTTCGTGTGCATTGCCTTCCTGGCCGTCACCGTGCTGATGATCAAACTGATCGTCCGCCGCCGCCGACCGGAGGGAGAATGGGGCGGAATCTACCGCAGCACCGACCCGCATTCCTTCCCCTCGGGACACGCCGCACGCGCATTCCTTATCGCCGTCCTTGCCATCGGGTTGGGACCCGCGTGGCTGGCCGTTCTCCTCTGCATCTGGGCGCCGCTCGTCTCACTGGCGCGCGTGGCGATGGGCGTGCATTACCTCTCCGATATTGTGGCAGGCGCTGTTTTGGGAATTATTGTCGGGTTGACAGGACTGCAATTGGCCCCCGCCTTATTGGCGCGTCTGCCATCCATTTTGCTTCAATAACGAAGACCGGACGAAAATAAGAACCCCGTTTTCTGCGAGAAAACGGGGTTCTGAGTTAACCGGTCACTGTCTTCAAATGCTCTTCGATGTGCGCCAGACCTCGCTCCACCCAGGTCTGGATGGTGAAGCCGCCGCCGCACGTTTCGTGACGGCTGGGGCGCGTCCATGCCTCGGATGGGAGATGCCGAAGGCGCGCGACGTTTGCTCGGACGGTATCCCTCAACTCGGTCAGGATGGATGCGAGCGGTTCGTCCGCGCGATAATGTTCATCCATGTACGCTTCACCGTCGAAATTCTCGAAGAGCGGATTCTCCTCCTCGAGCGTGCGACGGACGCGTAATCCATAGACCAGTTTTTCGGTATCGCGCGTGTGCGCCGCGATCTGGTGGACATCCCACCCCTCCGCCTCCATCTGGACCTTTTGGCGAGGCGCGGTTTCGACGGCCTCACAAAACTGACGCGTGACCTGCTCGTAGCGGTCGAGCAGGTGTTGGCGATATTCGAGTAATTGTTCCATTTTTGTTGTGGAGCGGCATTCCGCCTTACGGCATGTTGACGATGTGCCCGGTGAGATGCGCGGCGCGCGGACTGCACAGGAATAACACCGCGCGCGAGAGATCCGCAGGGACGGTCGTGCCGGTATTCTGGAAGCGTCCCAGCCCGCGGCCCACCGCATGGACGCGGATGTTGTAGGCGAAGAGTTCGCGTGCCGCCTGCCGCGTCAGCCCCACGAGGCCGAACAGGCTGGCCACGTATGCCGCGCGGTCGAGGACGACGGTGCCGCCTGAAAGCGAAGCCAGGTTGACAATGACTCCGCCGCCGCGTTCGCGCATGATGCGGCCTGCCGATTGCATGGTGAGGAAGGCGCTGGTCATGTTCACGTCGAGGGTTCGATGCCAGTCCCATTCGTCCATGTCGAGCAGGGGTGTGTGTGGTTCGACCGAGGCGTGGTGGATCAGCACGTCAAGGCGGCCGAAGTCGTCCTCCACTTGTTTGATCAGCGACTGTACTCCCACTTTTTTCGCCACATCCTCCACGTAGACTTTGGTGTTGTTGTAGCCGCGGCGGTGGATGTCGGCGGCCAGCGCTTCCACGTTCTGCGGCGCGATGTCGTTGAGCGCGATGCGCGCACCCTGCGCGGCGAATGCTTCCGCCACCATCCGTCCTGCACCGCGTCCTGCCCCAGTGATGACCACAACCTTGTCCTGAAATTCCATCAGACCTCCAACAAAAACGAAAAACAGAAACTTACTGATTTAGCGTATCAGAACAGAGAGGCACCTCGCCGTTGCTGTTCTTTGCGTTCAACTCGAGACCGAGATACGGCGATGGATCGTACGTGTTTGTGATGGCCAGTTCGTTCAGAAAATTGCCGTTTCCATCGTCACGTACGATGGAAAAGTGCAGGTGTATGCCGGTTGGGTTATCTGGATCGCCAGAGTAATCGCCCTGGTAACCCAGCAATGTGCCTGCGGACACGAATACTTCGCGCGTGCCGGGCGGCAAATCGGCCACAATATAGGATTCTCCTGCGCGGTTTGCCATGTGGGTGTAGTAGAGCCAGATCTGGTGCCCAGGCTGGAGCGGGTCACTGGGGACGCGTATGATGACGGATGATTTCCAATCGGCGAGGCGGGTGAGATAGCCATCATAGGCCGCGATGACGGGGGTGACGCCAACTTCCGTCCCCGCGAAGATGTCGATGCCCTGGTGACGATGTCCGATTCGGAAGGAATCGCCCCAGAGAAAGCCCACCATGCCGTCAGTGGGGAAGATGAAGGGGGCCTTTCCGCAACGGGAACCGGCGGCCAGTTTCCAGTCCGCGTGGGAGGCGGGGTCGGTGAAGAACTCCCACACATGATTGGAACGTCTGCCGGAGGATGTCATGTTTCGATAGATCAGGACACCCGCCACAATTGCAACGATAAATAAAAAAGCCAGTGTCACTTTTTTCGGCATTGTGACGATTATACCTTTTCCCGAATTTTTCGGTTAAAGCCGCGCGATCAATATCCGATTAATGACTCTGTAACACAAGCGGTGGGTATGGAAGTGAATTGAAAGAAAGACGGGCTTCTTGTAAGATGGTGAGTGTCGAAGTCGCCACAGACAAGGAGCCC
>QZIJ01000032.1 GCA_003598975.1 Anaerolineaceae bacterium
ATTTTATTAGCCGAGATCTTTGAACAAATTGCCCGCTTGGGCATGGTTCATCCCGTTTTTGTGCCGGTTTCTACTTCATAATTGACGAAGGTATTGTTATTTATATCGATTATTCTTTGAACAATTCTTTCTTTTTCGCTTATTTTTTTCCCAAACCCAAGTGCGAGTTTTCCCAATTTAAATAGCTTAATCGGAATTGATAAAAATTTATACGGGAGTAGGTCAACAAAGGTTTCGAAGAAGTCCAATGGTTTACTGTCGTCAGGGGTTGATTCACTTTGAGTCTTCCATGCTTTGTCGATCAAGTTGTTGAGCACCGCTCTTAATGCATCTTCGTCTCCATGAAACCACCAATTACTTAGTTGGGCAGAATGCTTCCAACAGAAATCAGCGAAACTAAAATCCTCCATCGTTCCAAGATCTTGAAGAAACGTTTGCGGTATGTCATTAAATTCTAAATGGGCCTCTAATTGAAAATCGAAATCAACCCCCTTTTTCCAGTCATCATCGCTAAGCATTTCAACCACATTGGAGATTGAAGACTCAAACGAATCACAGTTTTCTTTCCATGCTACAGTACCATCATAGATTCTGTGATATCTGCCTTCAAGAATTGATAAATCTCGATATATATCTTCGTTGTTGCCAGAAGATGTCCTAAGCTTGCTGATTTCTGCATCAACCGCACTTCTTCGATCTCCAAAATCAAATACTTTTTTACCAAGTTCTTGCACATCTAATGTGCGTATGCCTTGTAAAAAATTATCCTGTTGACCCAGTAGTTGTTTAAATTTTCCAGGAAAATCACCGTTTCCCCATTTGATAATACTAATCTCACCTTGTTTCTGTAACTCAAGCCATCTTATCCAACCAGATTCTATCTCTTCAATATTTTCTTTATTCACCCCAGCTTCACGGAATTTCAATAAAATATCTTTTGCATTGTTTATATCTTCATATTGGGATTTGCTAATTCTTTCTGCTGCATTTTCTCTTTCCTCCGCATTTCTTATCGAGGAGAATGAAAAAAATTTTGGTATTCTCTTTATAGGGTCTTTTGCAAACATCACCAATACATTTTCAAGATTGGTATCACGAGCATGTATCTCTATAGGATGCGGAAGAGCTTTCCCGCGATTCAAACTTCTAATCAATTCAATAGGATTATTTTCTTTGTTAATAAACCAAGAACCATCCAATACCTGGGAATCTAGTAGGGCTATTCGGTCAGATAGTATTGCATCCAAACGAAGTTTCCCAGCATACCGATATTTTCTGCGATATCGAGCGACAGCGTCTACTTCGGCTTTCTGCCAATAGTATCTTTGAAATACTGAGTCGTAAAAATCAGAATAGAGACGCTTTCTTTGCATTTTATTCTTCCATTTCTCTAGGAAGTTCAAGACTAATTATAGACTATAACTACGTTCATTGCGCGTTTTCGGTGGGGAGGTGCGGGGATGTTGGGAGGAGACCTGACAGGTTTTCACAGAGCCTGGATTGACCAGGATCGCCGCGTGCGTGGAAATCCGATCAGCGCGCGGCGTGATGAAACCTGTCAGGTCGTGGGAAAACCGTCCACGAATGGGGTCACGAATGCGCGAAAAGAGGTGTAGCGGTTCGGGTATTCGTGGATGGTTGTTTGTCGGCGCGTTTTCGGTGGGGAGGCGCGGGGATGTTTTTGGGGCGGGAACCGTACGGGCAGGTCTGATTTGCAATGTGTAATTTCCCAAAATGACGATTGATGGCAAAACATCTCTGCCTGTCACGGTACAGACCTGCCCGTACGCGGGCGCGATATACATAATGTCACCGTCCGCGGGACGGGTTTTCGTCATCCCCCGCCCACATGGACGGGTTGGCCTCGATGTAATGCCAGATACGTTCCATTTCACGGTCATTGCGGATGACGTGTTCGTAATAATTGCGTTGCCAGATTTGGGAAATGTTATGTTGACGTTGAATCTGTCGCGTCACCGCCATTTTGTATGAACCGATGATCGCGCCCAACGAACCGCGTTTTGGTCCCGCGGGACGCGTGTTGGTCGTGGTAGGGGCGACCCAATGGGTCGCCCCTACGCCAATCGGGGATTCGTCTGGGCGAATGACAATAATTCCATGCGCATGGTTTGGCATGATGATATGCACGCCCAAATCCACGTTGGGGAAATGTTCAGGGATGGCGCGCCAACATTCATCTGCAATTTTGCCGACATCGTTCAATTTCACATCCCCATCCACCACCTCGCCGAACAAACATTCCCGTCCGTGCGCAACGATGGTCACGAAATACGCGCCTACGGACGAATAATCAAACCCCCGCAGGCGGATGGAATGCCTATGATGGATGCGTGGGTTGAATTTCGGTTCGGGCATTGGTTATTTTCCCCGTTCCAAACCAGATTCAGGATTGCGCCAGTCCAGGCAACCCGCCTGCGGAGGCGGCCATGCGCGCCGCGCGGACAATAGCCTGCGCGGTCACTTCCGCGGCGTACGCGCCGACGGTGGACACGTCCGCTTTTTTGCCGCCCGTTGCCAGCGCGAAGATCGTGTCACCGTCCAGCATGGTGTGCGCGGGGCGGACGGCGCGCGCCAGCCCATCGTGCGCCATCTGCGCCATTTTCGTCGCATCGGCCTTGGTGAAATCCGCGTTCGTGGCAACCACGCCAATCACCGTGTTGACTTTGGTCGCGAAAGATAGAATGGTGCGGCCAAAAAACGTCTTCATCATTTTCAGCGTGTCGCCAAAATAACCTGCCTGTCCTAGATGGATGGGGCCGACATCCGTCGAGCGCAACCCCGCGAGAATTTGATTCGTTTCGGGATCGATCACATCGCCGAAGGCATTGACTGCCATCAGCGCGCCGACGACGACTCCCGCGCCGCCTACGGCCATGCTGGCGGTGCCGACTCCGCATTTCATGGCCTGTTTCGCGCCGAACATCTTTCCGACGGACGCACCCGTCCCCGCGCCGAAATTTCCCTCCCGCGGCGCATCGGACGTGGCGGCGGCCGCGGCCTCGTAACCCATCTGCGCGTCGGGACGTCGGTCCGCGCGGCCCAGGTTCAGGTCGAAGAGGATCGCCGCAGGGACAATGGGAACCTTCCCGACGCCCGTGTCGAATCCAATGCCCTGCTCCTCGAGGTAGCGCATCACGCCCGAGGCCGCGTCCAGGCCGAAGGCCGAGCCGCCCGCCAAAAGTACCGCGTGTACCGTCTGCACCAGGTTGATTGGATTCAGCAGGTCAGTCTCGCGCGTGCCAGGCGCGCCGCCGCGAACATCCACGCCCGCCACCGCGCCCTTGCGGCACAGGATGGCGGTGCAACCCGTCAGCGCATCGTCATCCTGCGCGTGCCCGACTTCGATGCCTGGCACATCGGTGATGGAATTGTTCAATTTCATGCCGCGCTATTTTCCCAGATTGCCTGCCAGAATTTTAAATTCCGTCCAGTCCTCGTCATCCATCCAGACATCCACGTTGTCGAATTCGAGGGTATACAGGCCGTCTTCGTTGGGCTGGATCTGGTCGAGATCACGCGCGAAGACGAGGAACTCGTCCCATTCCTCCTGGAAGAAGTTGATGGTGGCACGGCCAAGCTGAAGATAATACGTGGTCTCTTCGTCAGGTTCGTCAGCCGTCCATGCGGAAAAGTTCTCGGTCTCAGCGAGAGTTTTGGTGCTGGGTTCATTTTCTTTGGACATGTCAATCTCCTTTGGGTTTAGCCTTCCTGCGGCGGATGGATTTCCACCACGAGCGCAGGCGGGTGAAAAGTTTGGAACGCCGCGTGGATGTACGACGCGCCTCGTGCGGCGGCCATGGATCAAGATCGAACATCTTACGGAGCGTGTACTGGCCGAAGAGTTGCAATGTGGCCAGCGTCGGCGCGGCAATGACGACTCCCAACACACCCAGCAGGCTGGCGGAAATGATGGCTGCCACCAGCACCGCGGCGGGATGGACGCGCAACGCGTCGGCCATGATGCGCGGTGAAACGATATTGTCAAAGATCTGGTCAATGAACAACGCGATAAGAAAGACCAGCAGGGTGTAGTACAGCGGATCCATACCGAATAATTTGAACGGTTGGAAGAACGTGACCAGGGCCAGCGCCGTCCAATTGACGGCAGGACCGACGTAGGGGACAAAGCGCGCAAACCCCGCCGCCAACGCCAGCCCAATGGCGTAACGGACACCCAGAACACTCAGCACCACGGAATAAATTGCGAAGGTCAGGAAAAAGATAATGATCTGTCCGCGCAGGAAGGCATTCCAAATACGCGCCAGTTCCAGGCCAAAACGGCGCAGGTCTTCAGAATAGCCGGGCAGGTCCACTTTCAGAATATCATTACGCAGGCCCCCGCTTTCTGCCAGCACGAAGAATGAGACCAGCAGGACAAACAACGTCCAGCCGAGAAAACTGGCTACACTCCCTGCCAGCGTGCCAATCAACGAACTCATCTGGCTCAACAGGTTTTGTCCCACCGAAAGCAACTGGTCGGTGATGGAACTCAGGTCAATGTTGTTCAGGTCGAGGCCGAAGCGGGAAGCCCACACCGCCACGTCTTCGATGATGGTGGGCAATTTGTCGAGGCTGGCTTGCACAAATGTGATGAGACTCTGAATCTGGTTCACCAGCCCCACCCCGCTGAGAGTCAACAGGCCGAGAAGGATAAGCACAATGAACAGGAACACAATTCCCACCGAGGCACGCCATGAAAGATGCGTCCATCGGCTGAGAAAACCCGCCACGGGATGCAACAGGTACGACAGGATGAACGCCATGAACAGCGGGATGATGATGTTTTGAAAGCGCACCAGCAACGCCCCCACAATGACGACAAACGTCAGCGCCACCACCAGTTTCGTGGTCCCGCCCCAACGCGGGGATGTATCGTGAGTCTCTTCCATGTTTCTCCTCGTTACGTCTATTCTAGCGTGGATTGAACCGTTTTTCAACCAGCAATCGTCGAATCGCAAACAAAGAATCCGCCCGAAGGCGGACTGTGACCCTACCCCAAATTCTGTAATGCGAGTCGCAGACGTTCCTCCACATCCTGCGGCGCGTCTTTCGCGAGGGACTGGATGGCGGACTGTGCCTCGACGACGGAATACCCCAGCGCGGTGAGCGCGGCGAGGACTTCGCTGTCCGCGTCACTCATGGACGCGACCCGCGCCAGCGCATCGGCTGGCTTGAGGCGGTCTTTCAGGTAGAGAGCCATTTTCTGCGCGGTCTTCTTGCCCACGCCAGGGACGCGGCTCAACAGGTCAGGCTCGTCGCTGAAGATGGCGCGCTGGATGGCGTCAATCGTCAGCGTGGACAGGACGGAGAGCGCCACCTTCGGGCCGACCCCGTCCACACCGAGGAGAGTGGTGAAGAGTTTGCGGTCTTCGGCGGATTCGAATCCGTACAGGGACAGTTCATTCTCGCGGACGATGAGATGGGTGTGGACGAAAACCTTGTCGCCCACGGTCAACTTGTCCGCGAGGCCTTTGGGGACGCTGACGCGCAGTCCCACCCCGCCGACGGCAATGACGAGGGCGTTTTCTTCTTTTTGTTGGAGTTCACCGAGGAGGGAGGAGATCATGGGGAGTACCTCTTCGTATTCAAATGCGTAATCGCGATGGCTAACGCGTCGGCGGCGTCGTCGGGCTTGGGGATTTCTTTCAGTTGGAGCAAGACGCGCACCATATCCTGGACTTGTTTTTTATCGGCGGAGCCGTATCCCGCCACGGCTTGTTTCACTTCGTTGGGGGTGTACTCGGAGACGTCCACGCCCGCCTGGTGGAGGGCGAGCAGCACCACGCCGCGCGCCTGTCCGACGGCAATCGCCGTCGAGACGTTGCGCTGGAAGAATAATTTTTCCACGCCGCAGGTATCGGGTTTGTGTTTTCTCAGCAGGGAGCGAAACTCGCGGTAAAGAGACTCCAGCCGCGCGGGGATGCTGTCTTCTTTGGGGGTGAGGAGCACGCCGTAGGAAACCGCGGCCAGCCCCCCGTCCGAATCGAGGCGGACGAGTCCATAGCCTGTGGTGGCGATGCCAGGGTCAATTCCGAGGGCGAGGGTCATTGGTTAAATAATTACCGCGAAGCCCGCAAAGTGCGCGAAGATTTTTTTGGATTCTTCGCGGCCTTCGCGCTCTTCGCGGTTCAATTGCATTACGCGGCTTCGAGGGCGGCCAGGGCTTCCTCGGAAAGTTTGACGTTGTGGAAGACATCCTGCACATCGTCCAACTCTTCGAGCGAGTCGATCAGTTTCAGCACGCTCAAAGTTGATTCGGTATCGAGTTCGAGTTCCTGTTTTGCGATTAAGCGCAGGCCAGAATCGTCGGGGGTGACGCCCGCCTGATGCAACGCGTCACTGACGGTTTTGAACGCGTCCACGGGGCCGATGATCTCCACCGATTCGCCCGCATCGAGCACATCGTCCGCGCCTGCCACCACGCCCATATCGAAAGCCTTCTCAAATGATAATTGACTGGAAGGGAATGAAAAATATGCTTTGCGGTCAAATTGCCAGCCCACTGCGCCAGGTTCGGCCATGTTGCCGCCGAATTTGCTGAAGGCATGGCGAAGTTCCGCGATGGTGCGGTTGCGGTTATCGGTCACGCAGTCCACCATCAGTGCCGAGCCGTGGGGGCCATAACCTTCGAGGGTCAATTCCTCGAAAACATTGCCATCCTTGGCCTCGCCCGTGCCGCGTTTGATGGCGCGCTCGATGTTATCTTTCGGCATGTTGCCTGCGCGGGCCTTTTCAATGGCAAGCACGAGACGGAAATTGGTATCGGGATCGCCACCACCTTGACGCGCGGCCATGACAATTTCGCGCGCCAAACGGGTGAATGCCGCGCCGCGTTTGGCATCCGCCGCGCCTTTTTTGCGTTTGATGGTTGCCCAATGGCTGTGACCAGACATAACGTACTCCTTCGTAATAAATCCGTGGCTTAACTGCCGCGGCTACTGTGTGGATTTGCACGAATGCGGCAAAATTATACCATGTGGATTTTAGACAAAAAATCCGACGCCCATCGTCTTCGGGCCTCCGTGCGTGACGATGGCGGGCGGCAACTCGTAGATGGGGACTTCCCCGCTTCCCCACCATGACTGGAGGCTGGCCGCCATTAAACGGGACTCTTCCTCTGCATCGACCTGCATCACTGCCAGACGCGCCCCGGGCGATCTGGGACACTGTTCGTGGACAACTTCCTCGAGCCGCGCCAGGGCGCGTCTGTGCGTGCGCTGTTGCTCGAACGGTTCCACCTGTCCCGCGCGGATCGTGAGGATGGGTTTAATCTCCAGCAATTCGGCCAATAGTTTTTTCGCGCCGCCGATTCGTCCGCCCTTGGCGAGGTATTCCAGCGTGTGGACAAGGAAATAGATGCGGCCGCGCGGAATCATGTCATTAAGTTTTGCCATGATCTCATCTGCCGACTTGCCAGCCTTGGCCATATCGTCGGCAAGCAGGACGAGCGAACCGAGATTGCAGGAGACAGTCTGCGTGTCAACGACGCGGATGTCCATCTCCGCGAATTCCTGCGCGGCGGTCTCAGCGGAGCGCACCGTCCCGCTGACTTTGGCCGAGGGCGCAACAACGATCACGCTCTCTCCCTTCGCCTGCGCCTGCTTGAAAATGGGATAGTACAGGCTTGGCTCGGGCGCGGCAGTTTTTGGCAACGTGGATGAGGCTTTCAATTTGGCGAGAAAGGTGGCGGTGTCTATTTCGTTGTCATCGTGAAAGGACTCCTCCCCAAACATGACAACTTGCGGAACGAGCGGAATGCCGCGTGCTTTCAACACGTCTCGCGGCAGGCTGCAGGTGGTATCAGCGACGATGATAGTCATGGGAACCTCCCAGTTCGATTTACGATTGGAGATTTACGATTGGAGATTTACGATTTACGATTTGATTGTATGCCCACTCGCGTCATAGGCGCTATATGTGATTTATCCTTTTCACCCATTGGAGGCGGTCACAACTCGCGGATGTAAGTGCGATGCACTTTGTAGAAATCCACGCCGAAGTTTTCCATCTCGCGCTGCATGTTCTCGTTTTCGACGCCAATTTGGACAACCTCGGCGTGGCGGAATTGCCCCGATTCAACGACGGATTTGAAGATTTCGCTGTACAGGATGGCCGTCCCGCCTGAGCCGCGATATTCTGGGACGAGTCCTGCGCCGTTGATATTGAGGAAGTCGGTGCGTCTGAGTTCGCGGAGCAGGGCCAGCCAACCGAAGGGGAAAAGTCGTCCGCGGGTCTTTTGGAGCGCGGCGGAGATGTCGGGATAGGCCATCAGGAAGCCGACAGGCTCGTTTCCTTTCATGACAATCTTGATGAGTTTCGGGTCGGCAAACCAGAGCAATTGATCGGCGAGGGCTTTCACTTCATCATCGGTGAGAGGAGCGTTGCCAGCCGTGCCGCGCAGGGCATTATTGTAGAGTTCCTTCAATTGCGGAACGAGAGCGCGCAAGTCGGAGCGCTTCTCGTAGCGCGCGATGCGGAGTCCACGGCGGGAGGCGACGCGTTCGGCCAGTTCGTGGATACGCGGCGGGAAGCTTATGTTCTTATCCATGTAACCAGAGACGGCGTCGCGATGCGGTTGAAATCCCTGCGCCTCGATGAGACGGATGTAGTATTCGGGATTATACGGCAAGCCAAAGGCAGGACGATGTTCGAAGCCTTTGACGAGCAGGCCAAATCCGTCCATTGGCGTGAAGCCTTTGGGACCGAGGATCTTCGTCAGACCGCGAGCACGCGCCCAGGCAATGCCCGCGCCGAAGAGTCCCGCCGCGGCTTCAAGATTGTCTTCGCATTCGAAGAGATAGAAGAACGCGGTGGACTCGTGGTTGTATTCGTTGTAGTTGCGGTTGTCGAGGACGGCGAGGCGGCCGATCGGACGAGTCCCCTCGTAGGCGAGAAAGAACGCAGCGTGGGAATGCTTGTAGAACGGAAACCGCTTCGGGTTGAGGCGGAGGCGTTCATCCATCTGGAGAGGAGGCGTCCATTGCGGGGTGTCCCGATAGATGGAAAAAGGCAGGGCGAGGAAGTCCCGCGTCTGCCTTTTATTGGTGAGGTCGAGTTGGAGGATGTTCATGCGCAAAATAAATTTTGCGTTACATCGCTTTGGCGCGTTCGGCCATTTGGGCGCGCAGGTCGGCGTGGTCTTTGTCAATGGTGAAAAGCGCGCCGAGGTAGAAGAGGAAGCACAGCCCCCACGTGACCGAAGGGATGATCAGGATGGCGGTCTGGAGGCTGGTGGCGTCGGCGATGATACCCGTGAGGATGGGAGCAAATGCCGCGCCCGCGTTCTCGATGAAATATTCTGTAGCTTGCGCTGTGGAGCGGACCTCGGGGACGGTTACATCATAGACAGTGGCAATGACGTTGGCCGAGGAGAGCGGCATGAAGATGGCGGTCAGGCACATAAAGATAAAAAATTGATTTGGCGCATCAATAGGTGTGGTGACGGCGAGCACAAGGAAGATCGCGCCAAGCAAAACACCCACGCTGGAGATGAGGATGCGGCCTTTGCGCGTGCGCTTAAAGAGGAAGTCGCCCACCGCGCCGCCGACGAAGTAGCCCGCCGCGAGGATGAGGATGACGGGTCCCATCGTAAACAGGATGGCATCGGGATCGTAGCCGCGTTCTTTTTCGAGATAGGCGAAGAAGAAGTAGGTGATGACGTTCCACGGGAAGACGCCCGCGAAGCCCTGCAAGAAGATGAACCACATGGTCTTCTTCTTGAAGATTTCCCTCACTTCCTTCCACGAGAATTTAAAGGTCGCCATTTCGGGCATTTGCTCGAATTCAGGCTCGGCCTTGCCGCGCGGCATGTCTTTGACAAAGAAGTAAATGAGGACGGCAACCACGAGTCCCAGCGAGCCAGTGATGTAAAAGATGGAACGCCATCCGCCGATCATCGGCGCGATCATCAACGCGAGAATCATGCCGAGCAAATATCCCAGCGGTTGTGCGAGTTGCAAAACGCCATAAATCTTGCCGCGCAGGTTGGGACCAAAATAATCCGCGACGAGCGTGTAGAGGCCAGGGTAGGACGAGTCGTCGATGCCCGTGGAGGCGCGCGTGGCAAGAAAGGCGGGGAACGAACGCACGATGCCGTTCATCCACGTTGTCGCGCCCCAGATGAACGAAGCCAGCGCCAAAAGCTTGGCGCGGGCATAGCGGTCATAGAGATAACCCCAAACGGGATACAAAATTGTGGCGACGATCAACGCCCCTGAATTGATCCACCCCCATTGTGTGTTGCTCATCCCAAACTCTTCGCTGATTGGAACCTGCATCGAGCCGATCATTAACTTATCGGTCTGGTGCAACAACATGAAGAAAAAGAAAATAACGACCACGACCCAGCGGTTGCTTGCGCGTTTCTCAGACATGATTCACCTCGTGGAGTGGATTTATACAAGTATCAGGTGCCAAATGTCACGTGTCAAGTGTCAAGTGTCAGGCGATTCGTTGGCGAGGATTTCACGGGCAAGGGATTGGAGAGCGGCAGTATCTTCCGTTTTATCGGCTTTGCTGGCACGCCAGTATAGTTCGAGTAAGTCAAGCGGGGCAAGGTTGCTGATTGCTTCGTCTTCCGATAAGCGGATGCGCGTCTCGATCTGCGGACGCTTCACAAAATGAAACTCAAACGCTTTCTCGGCATATTTGCGAAGCGCGGCTTCATCGATCAGTGCGTCCATTTCGCGGGGATATTCGACCACCAAGCGGACGATGGCATCCTGCATTTTCTTCTGTGACGGGAGCGCGGCCAACAAAATTTCGTTCGCGTCATCTCCTGACCTGAGGCTGGCGCGGCAATCTACAAACGGACGCGTCCCTTCGAGTTTTCGCCACTCCACCTTCGCATCTTTTCCTGCTTCGATCTCCGCGATGACGAAGAATCTGTCTTCCGCGGCCTCGCCAAAATCCACGCGCTCGATGGAGCCAGGATAAATAACAGGTGGCTGATTCCCATCATTCACATCCTGCGGCTTATGGATGTGTCCCATTGCCACATAACTAAATTTCTTATTCTTTACCAGTCCTGCCGAAAGCACGAGATCATTCCCCAACATCACCAATCGCTCCCCACCGAACTTCGCGCCCTCGATGGACGCGTGTGCGGTCAGGATGATCGGCAGGGACGGGTCGGCTTCTTCAATCCAGCCTTCGATTAATCCGCCGATATTTTCTTCGATGCGCGTAAACGCTTCAGTGGAATCTGTCTCGCCCGTCGAAGCCATCAGCCCCGAGCGCGCGATCCACGGCATGGCAATGACCTGCACGGGGGTGTCCCACAAATCGTTCGGCCTTAAAAATTGCGGCTTGTCCAACACTTTGACGAACGGGACTTGCAACGTATCGAACTCTTGTATCGCGTGTGCGCGTCCGATGGCGGGGGAGAGGTCATGGTTGCCGACCAGCAACAGGGTCGGGATCTTTGCCTGGGAGAGGCGGATCATCCGTTTGCCCCACTCGCGCTGAAAGGTCGGAGCGGGCGAGCGGTCTTTGTACGCGTCCCCCGCGAAGATGACCATGTCCACCTTCTCGTCAATCGCCGCGTCCACGATGGTATCCAGCGACTTGAGAAAATCGAGCACGCGCAGGGGTAGTCCCGTGGCGGGATCGTGGCGGCCATAGTTGGCCATGTCTATGTGGGCGTCGGCGAAGTGTAATAGTCTCATGGTTTGTTGGTTTGTTGGTCTGTTGGTCTGCTAGTCGCTGACTAGTGGACTGGCAGACTAATCACGGTTGAACGCCAAGGTCTTGGAGGGCCTGAATCGCTGTCTCCCACCCAGGGTGGATCGCCAGCGCGGCGCGGTAATCAGCAACAGCGGCTTGCGTATTTCCTGCCATGTACTCGGCCTGTGCGCGCCAGTAGAGGCTCTCTTCGAGGTTCGGCTTGCTGATGGTATCTTCGAGAGTGGTCGTGGCGAGATTGATCACATCCGCATAGCGGCCGCTGAAGAAATACGCCTTGTACGGTCCCGTCTGGTACCACATCATACGGTAGGGACGGATGCTGTCGTCGCCCGTCAGTTTGGCGTACAGGCCGAAAGCGTAATCGTAGGCGAGCGCCGCGTTGGAATAATCGGGATTGGCGAAGGAGATGTAATTCGTCCCCTTGTTGAACCAGGCAAAGTACTGGTCAATGCCAGTCAGGATACGGCTTTCGTTTTCTGCCATATCGAGGGCGTGCTGGGTGGCCCAATTATCATCCGCCCAATCTCCCAAGAGGGAGAGTACCTGCGCCTCGCGTTCATATGGATACACCACAACAAACACATAATTGAACGCGCGCCAACCCTCGATGAATTGCTCAAATGAGATTCGGCGGTCATGTCCGGGCGGCGCGCCCTGCGGCTG
>QZIJ01000137.1 GCA_003598975.1 Anaerolineaceae bacterium
AGCGCAGGCGTTCTTCCAGCGTAACCAGCGACTTGGGCGGGCGGTCGGACGAAACGATGATCTGCTTGTCCTGTCCATGCAGGGTGTTGAAGGTGTGGAAAAATTCCTCCTGCGTGGATTCCTTGCCCGCGATGAACTGGATGTCGTCCACGAGCAAAACATCCGCAGAGCGATATTTCTCGCGGAATGCCTGTGTGGTGTGGGTGCGAATGGCATTGATCATGTCATTCGTGAATTCTTCCGAAGAGACGTACAAGACGTTCAGCCCGCCCGCATAACAGGCGTTCCCGATGGCGTGCAGGAGGTGGGTTTTGCCGAGTCCCACGCCTCCGTACAGGAAGAGGGGGTTGTATGCCCTTGCAGGCTTGTCCGCCACAGCCTGACAAGCCGCATGAGCCAGCCGGTTGCCCGACCCAACGACGAACGTGTCGAAGGTGTAGCGCGGATTGAGGGTGACATGGCGGGGTTTCGGCTCGGGCGGGGTAATCTCAATGGAGGAAGGAGCAGGTTCGGGGTCCGGGGTGGAGGCGGATTCCTCCGCTTGCGAGACGATAAAGTTGATGGAGACGTTCGAATTGAGAATTTCGATCAGGAGGCGGGTGACATTGGTCGCAAGACGGCTTTCGAGCCAGTCGCGCGCATAGGCGTTGCGAACGCCAACGGTGAGAATCCCGTTTTCATACGCCAAAGGGCGCGTATCGCGCACCCAGGTGTCGAAGGAGGCGCGGGGCATATCCATTTGAAGTTGTGCAAGTACCGATTGCCAAGCCTGCTCTGCGTTCATAAATGTTCCTCAATGTGTGGTTGTTAAGTTTGTTTTTACGCGCATTGAACAAGTCCGCCCTTCAGCGGCTTTTGGAAGATGGTTATTGTTTTTTACTGTCGAATGTGTTACCGGGACTCGGACGTCGAAGACAGACATCCTTTATATCAGCGTGTCCCTATTCTAGCAGAACCTTTGAAATGATAACAGGCGAAAGACCTACGTTAAGTTAAAAAGATTTGTTTTTTTAAGGTTGCTTTATGTTAAAGAATCGCTCCGTATTCATGGACAATGATGCGTTGTAGTAGAACAGACGTTTCAGCCAACAACGCCTATCGACCCGCAGTTACCCCCCATATATGGGTGTTTGGGGCTTTTTTTCGGCAGGGAAGGCATATCCATGTTAAAAAAACATAAGGTGAAACTTTTCCGATTTGCCTTGTATGAGACTCGAATTCCCGTGACTCATTTTGTAATCGTATGTTGAATCCGTGATTTAACTTTTTATTCCGCGTGGAACCCATACAAAAACCGTCGTTCCTTCCCCCACAGTGGATGTAATATCGGTCTCACCGCCCACGGAATGCACGCGCGTTTGCATGTTCGCCAGTCCATGACCGATGGATGACTGCATGGTAGAGGCGTCGAAGCCTTTACCGTCGTCGCGGATTTCCATCAAGGCGCGTTCGTCGGTGGTCCAAAGGGAAATTTGGACGGTTTTTGCCTTCGCATGCTTGGCGGCATTGGCTAACGCCTCCTGGCATATATGGAACAACACCATGGATTGCGGCTGGGTCAGTTCCTTCAGGTCGGAATCGGGCATGGTGAAGACAACATCGGAGAATGTATTGGCGCGATATTCGGCGATCAGGCGTTTTATGCCGCTTATTAAGCCGTCGTTGCCGAGTTGACGCGGTCTCAAGTCGAGAATATAGGCGCGGATGTCGCGGATCGCCTGATTCAAACCGCTGATGGCATGACTGATCTGCTCCTTTGCGGCTTGCGGGTCTTCATTCAACGTGTGCTGGACGCCTTCCAATGCCAGCCCAACGCCGTAAATGGACTGGATTATGCCGTCGTGCAGGTCCATGCCGATGCGATTGCGTTCCTCCAACACTGCCAAACGCCGCGCGTTGGCATGCAAACGGGCGTTTTCGATGGCAAGCCCCGCCCACGCGCCGACTGCGCGAAGCATTTGAATGCTCCGTTCTTCGAAAGGCTCCTTCGCGCGCGTGGCAACGCTCATAACGCCCATCAAATTTTCACCCGAAACCATGGGGATACACGCAATTTGTTGAAAGCCAGCCTGCACAACTGCATCGCGCAGAAAGGTTGTATCCGTTTGCAGGGTATTGCTGATCAATGGCTGGCGGTTTTTCGCAACCATCCCGATGAAGCCATCTCCCAGATTAAAGGAATTTCTCGTCCAGAACGCTTCCGCGGCTTGACCGCGATGCAGAACCATGCGAAGCGTGGATTTATCCTCTTCGAGAAGGAATATCTCGCCCGCCTCCACCTTCATGTAGTTCATCACAAGCGCCAGCGTTTTATTAAGTATCTCGTCGAGTTCCAGGCTCGAGGTCAGAGTCGAGGCGATGCCGTTCAGGAGGGACATATCCACATGGCGGCGCGTCAACGCCAGGTCGCGCTCCCGCATCTCTTCATATAACTGCGCGTTCGTGATGGCAATCGAGGCGTAGGTGGCAAGCATCTGGATGATCATCTCGTCATCCGAGGTAAATTCGGGCGCGTCCAACTTCTCGGTGAGATAGATCTGCCCCAACTGCCTTTCGGACGAGCGGATCGGCACGCCCAAAAACGACACCATGTACGGGTGATGATCGGGGAAGCCAACCGAACGCGGATGCTCCTGAAGCACGGGAACCCGCAGGGGGATGGTCGTGTTCATCAACTCGCCGATCAAACCTTGCCCCACCGGCGGATGCGCGATTTTTTTGATCTCCTTCTCGGTCATTCCGACAGCGATGAACTTTTTGAGTTTCCCCACCTCATCCAACACGCCCAGCGCGGCGTACCGCGCGCCCGCCTGCTCGCATGCCGTGGATGCGATCCGCTCCAGCAGCGTTTCGAGCGAAACATCCTTCACCAGTTCCATGCTGGCGGCATGAAGCGCAAACAGACGCTCCTGCAATTGTTCACGGGTTAGAAGCATACAGACATTATAATCAATCAGGCGTATTTTGATAGAATTTGAAAGAACCCCAACCCTATACTTGGACAACTTATGACAACCTCCCGCATCTCCGGTTTTTACAATATGACGTTGGACGAGCGCCGCGCCAAACTAGCAGACGCGCCCGCCTCTTCGACTCCGCCCGAACTTGCCGCATGGACCTCAGGCGGACTCTCCGCCGAAGCCGCCGACCACATGATCGAAAACGTGATCGGCTTGCACAGCCTGCCGCTTGGAATTGCGCTCAACTTCATGGTCAACGGACGCGACGTGCTTGTTCCAATGGCAATCGAGGAACCATCCGTCGTGGCAGGCGCGTCGTTCATGGCGAAACTCGTCCGGGCAGGCGGCGGATTCCACGCCACAACCACCGACCCGCTCATGATCGGGCAGATGCAGGTCATCAATGTCACCAATTTAGATGAAGCGAAGCTCAAGTTATACGAGCATAAAGCAGAACTCCTCGCCGAAGCAGACTCCATCGACCCCATCCTCAAAAAATTCGGCGGCGGCGCAAGAGACCTCGAGGTTCGAATATTCGATAATTCGCCAATCGGAGGCTTTTTGGTTGTTCACCTGATCTATGATGTGCGCGATGCGATGGGCGCAAACGCTGTCAATACGGCATGCGAAAGACTTGCGCCAAGAATTGAGGCGATCACAGGCGGCAAAGTCCATTTGCGGATTTTGTCCAATCTGGCAGACCGAAGAATCGCCCGCGCGCGCTGTACGATCCCTGTCAAATCGCTGGCATTTGAATCCGTGGGGCAAGTTTCCAACTTGCCGAATGGACAAATTGGAAATTTGTCTTACAGTGGCGAGGAAGTCCGCGACGGCATCATCGCCGCCTACGCCTTCGCCGCCGTGGACCCGTACCGCGCCGCCACTCACAACAAGGGCATCATGAACGGCGTGGACTCGGTGGTCATCGCCACAGGCAACGATTGGCGCGCCATCGAAGCGGGAGCGCACGCCTACGCGGCACGGACAGGCAGGTACGCCTCCCTCTCCACTTGGGGCAAAGACGCGGACGGAAACCTCGTCGGCACGCTTGAGATGCCGATGGCGGTGGGCATCGTCGGCGGCGCGACCAAGGTTCACCCGGCGGCGCAAGCGGCGGTCAAACTCATGGGCGTGAAAACCGCCAACGAACTGGCGGAGATCATCGTCTCGGTGGGACTCGCACAAAACATGGCGGCACTGCGCGCCCTCGCCACCGAAGGCATCCAACGCGGACACATGTCGCTGCACGCAAGGCAGGTTGCCATTGCCGCTGGCGCGACAGGCGAACTGGTGGAAAAGGTCGCCAGTCAGATGGTGGCGGAGAAGGTGGTGAGGATTGATAGGGCAGAAGAGATTTTGAAAGGGATAAAATAGGTTTATGGATGTAAAACGCGTTCTCACCTCCGAAGAAATCTCCGCGATTGTGGATGGACTTAATACAATTGACCATGCACAGATGGAGTTACTTGCAAAAATGCCGCCTGGAAAAAGAATTTATCCCAGCTTGCGCGCCAGCGCCATGATACGCGCTGGTTTGCGAACTGCATTTAAAAGAAAGTTCCCTAACCTTTCGTTATCGGAAATCAACATGAAAATTCTGGATTATCTGATTTTCATGGATGGCAAATATGGACATGCTTGATTTTTACATCCGTGCTGTGAAAGCATTGGACGAAATCAGCGCGCCCTATATGATTGTCGGAGCGTTTGGCGGCACAATCTATAGTATTGCTCTGCAAAAACTACGCCTACCGCGAAGATTTTGCGCGTAGGTCGGATTGCCAATCCGACTTACTTTGGCTGCGGCTTGCCGCGCTATGGAATCACCCGCGCCACTCATGATATTGACATCATTGTAGATCTACGTGAAACCGATTATGAAGCCCTCTCCCAAAAATTCCCTCTCCCGCGTTACTATGCCGACCCTGAAATGATGAAGAATTCTGTTGAAATGGGAATTATGTTCAATATCATTGATTCGAGTGAGGGCATAAAAGCAGACCTCGTTCCTTTGAAACGCGAGCCTGATTATCAACATGCCTTTGATCGCCGCATACGCGAGACCTTCACCGATGAAAATGAAGAACCATTTGAGGCGTGGGTTGCGCAACCGACGGACATCATTATCGGAAAATTACAAGCATGGAATGAAGGCAGGTCAAACAAACACCCCGACGACATTTTCGCCATTTTATTTTTTTGCCTGCGCGGATACAGTAAATACCAGATTGATATAGAAGAAGTTGCCGAACACGCCGCCCGCATCGGACCAGAGACCCTCGACATGTGGCTAAAAACCCTTGCAAAAGCAAGAAATGAAATCGAAAAAGGGGACACGCCGCGCAAGTGGTGAATAAACCCGTTTCAGCCCGCGAGTCCGCGTCAAAGTCCGTTGTGCAACCATCCGCGCATCCGCTCTGCGGAGCAATCCGTTGAAAACCGCACGCAGGATTGAAGTCAAAGTTTTGGTATGTGTAATCCAGCCCTGAAATGCGCCTCGCAGATTGTGGAGGAGAAAGCGGTACAGATTGACTGAGAAGAAGAGATCGTGAAAAGGCTTGAAATTCGATAATTTGATATTTGCGCTCTTTCAAAGAGAATAGTTTTTCAGTTAGAATAAAAAAATGACAAAAGACATTTTTGACAAAATCTTTCAAGGCGATTGCGAGAAAATTCTTCAAGATTTTCCCGACAATTGTATTGATTTAATTTTCACTTCCCCCCCCTACGCAGACCAACGCGCAAAAACGTATGGGGGTATCAAACCAGATAACTATGTTGAATGGTTTTTACCTAAGGCCGCAGAATTTAAGCGCATTCTAAAACCCAGTGGAACATTCATTTTAAATATCAAGGAAAGAGTCGTAGACGGTGAGCGCCACACTTACGTAATAGATTTAATTTTAAAAATGCGCGAACAAGGGTGGCTTTGGACGGAAGAATTCATGTGGCACAAAAAAAATTCCTATCCAGGAAAATGGCCGAATCGTTTTCGCGACAATTGGGAAAGGCTTATTCAATTCAACAAAGCGAAAGCTTTTGCTATGTACCAAGAAGCCGTTATGGTTCCAATTGGCGATTGGGCAAAAGACCGTTTGGCAAATTTAAGCGAAACCGACAAAATACGCGACGAGTCAAGGGCTGGCAGCGGTTTCGGGAAAAATGTTTCTAATTGGATTGGAAGAGATATGGTTTATCCGACCAATGTTTTACATATGGCAACGGAAACTGGCAACAAAAATCATAGCGCGGTATTTCCGCTTGATTTACCACAATGGTTTATTAAATTGTTTACCAAGCCAGGAGACGTTGTTTTAGATCCGTTTGTCGGTTCAGGGACAACCGCATTAGCCGCTATAAAGCTGGGACGGCATTTTGTTGGAATTGATATTAGTCCTGAATATGTTGAGATATCAAACCAACGGCTTTTAGAAACTCAACTTCGGTTACCGACAATTGCCGAGAAAAAGGCAAAATATTCTGTTTCTAAAAATGGAAAGAGACACAAAAAATGAATTCAATAAACTTGAACGATGTGAGAGATTATGTAAACGAGAATATTGTTGATTTCCATCAACGGCGCTTGAAATCGCTTGAGGAATTGAGGCTTGAAAAATTATTGACAAAGAATCCATATCTTTTCAAAGCAAAAAATCTATTAACTGCCAACGCTCTCATCGAAGATTTGTTGTCCGCCTTTTTATCTTCATCCGAAGAAAAATTGTTTGGTGACTTTCTTGAAGGGTTGGCTGTGTTTGTCGCTCAAAAAACTTGTGGGGGTCATAAGTCTACGGCTCAAGGTGTAGATTTGGAGTTCTTCAACAACGACACACATTACATTGTCTCAATAAAATCTGGACCAAATTGGGGCAACAGTTCTCAACAAGATAAATTGGAACAAGACTTAAAAACAGCCGTTGCAAGATTGAAGCAATCAAAGCGTTCTTCAAACATTCAACCAGTTTTGGGAATTTGTTACGGGAAAACAAGAACTACGTTCTTGCGGGGTTACATGAAAATTGTTGGTCAAAATTTCTGGTATTTGATTAGCGAGAATCCAAATCTATATACAGACATCGTTGAACCAATTGGATATAGAGCAAGAGAACACAATGAAGATTTTGCAAAAAAGAAGGCGGGAATAGTCAACATGTTTGCGATGGAGTTTATTCCAAAGTTTTGTAACCCATCGAATGGTTATATTGACTGGGTTAAACTTGTCCAATTCAATAGCGGCAATTACAAGCCTGATTAAACGCCGCTTGCAATAAAAGGTTTAAATGACAACCCCTCACCCCCACTCCCCCACCCTCCTCAAACCTGCCAAGCCCGTTGGCATCATTGGCTATGGCGCGTACGTGCCGCGCTATCGCCTGCCCGCCAAGGAAGTCGCACGCGTATGGACGGGCGGCAAAGGCGGACTCCCCATCAAGGAGAAAGCCGTCCCTGGGCTGGATGAAGACGTGATCACCATGTCCATTGAAGCGGCGCGCAACGCCATGAAACGGGCGCAGATCGACCCGACCGAATTGCGGGCGGTCTGGGTCGGATCAGAGTCGCACCCTTATGCGGTGAAACCAACTTCCACTTTGGTCGCTGAAGCGATTGGCGCCGTTCCCAACACGCAAGCCGCGGACTGGGAATTCGCCTGCAAGGCTGGTACTGAGGCGCTCGTCGCCGCGATGGGTCTGGTCGGCTCGGGCATGGGTCACTATGCCATGGCAATCGGCATGGACACCGCGCAGGGCAAGCCTGGCGACGCGCTCGAATACACCGCGGGCGCGGGCGGCGGCGCGTACATCCTCGGTCCCGCCGAAGAGTCGTTGGCGGTCATCAACGCCTCGTATTCCTACGTCACCGACACGCCCGATTTCTGGCGGCGCGAATATCAGAAATATCCCGAACACGGCATGCGCTTCACGGGCGAACCCGCCTACTTCAAGCACATCACCGAAGCCGCCACGCATTTGATGGAAGCGATGGGCTCCACTGCCAAGGATTACAAGTGGGCGATCTTCCACCAGCCGAACGTCAAGTTTCCGCAGCGCGTGGCGGGACAACTTGGATTCTCCGCCGAACAGATCGAACCCGGCTTGCTCGTCGGCACGATCGGAAATACATACGCGGGCGCAGCGATGATCGGGCTGACTGCGACTCTCGACATCGCCCAACCCGGTGACCGAATCCTCGTCGTCTCTTTCGGCTCCGGGGCTGGCTCCGACGCCTTCGACATTACCGTCACTGATAAAGTGACTGCCAGGCAAAACCTTGCCACGAAGACTCAGGAATACATTGCGCGGCGGACAGAGATCGATTACGCCACGTATGTCCGCTTCCGCGGCAAGTTGGCGCTGAAGTAAATTATCCTGTCATTGCGAGGGCGTTCTTGCTTTTTGCCCGAAGCAATCTCCAACTCAACGAGCGAGATTGCTTCGTCGGGCTGGCGCCCTCCTCGCAATGACAAAAGGTGAGTACATGACAGACGTCGTTATTGCAGGAATTGGACAAACTGAAGTCGGCGAGCATTGGGAACTTAGTCTGCGTGACCTTGCTTTTGCCGCCATTCAGGACGCGATCAGGGACGCGGGCGGGCTCAAGCCGCAGTCGCTATTCGTGGGCAATATGCTCGCACCCAACCTTTCGCGTCAGGCACACGTCGGCGCGCTGCTCGCGGACTTTGCCGGACTGAACGGCATCGAAGCGGTGACCGTCGAAGCGGCAGGGGCTTCGGGCGGGGCGGCGCTTCGACAGGGTTATCTTGCCGTCGCCAGCGGATTTGTAGATGTGGCACTGGTCGTCGGCGTGGAAAAGTTCACCGACAAGGTCGGTGCGGCAGTGGATGAGGCGCTTGCAACCCAATCCGATTCGGATTTTGAAGCGGTACAAGGCATGACTCCCGCCGCCCAAGCCGCGCTGTTGATGAAGCGTTACATGCACGAGTACGAAGTCCCCAAAGACGGGTTCGCGGGATTCGCATTAACCGCCCACGAAAACGGAGCGCGCAACAAACATGCCATGTTCCGCAAAGCCATCAAGCCAGAGGTTTATGCCAAAGCCGAGATGATCAGTGACCCGCTCAACATGTTCGACATGGCTCCCAATGCGGATGGCGCTGCCGCGCTCGTTCTGACTCGCCGCGAGCTGCTCCCGTCCAGTTTTACGAATCCACTCGTGAAGATTGCTGGCTCCGGGGCGTCGTCCGATACGTTGGCGCTGCACGACCGCAAGGACATGTTGTACTTCGACACGGCGCAACTCTCCGCAGGCAAGGCGATAAAGCAAGTCGGCTTGACGCTGGATGGCATTGACTTCTTCGAGTATCACGATACCTTCAGCATCTATGCTGCAATGCAACTCGAAGCGGTTGGGTTTGCGATCAAAGGTAAGGGATGGCGTCTCGCCGAGGACGGCGAGATCAGCAGGACGGGAAAAATCCCCTGCGCGACGATGGGCGGCATGAAAGCGCGCGGATTCCCCGGCGGCGGCGCCGGTGTGTATCAAGCCGTCGAAGCGGCGATCCAGTTACGAGGTCAGGCTGAGGCGAACCAGGTTAAGGATGCAAAGTTCGGGTTGATCCAGTCGCTGGGCGGACCGGCATCCACAGCAGTCAGTCACATCCTGCAAAGGTTGGATTAGTCGATTGACGATTGACGATTGACGATTGACGATTGACGATTGACGATTGACCGTGGACGATAATCACTCCGCGGTCATTTTATTTGAGCGGTTTTGAGATATTGGTTTGCGGAGTCATTTTCAAAACCGAAGAAAGTGTAGAAACGAACGGTGCGTTGATCGGTTTCAAGCAAAAGTGAAATCGCGGGTTCTTTGTGACCATAATAGCGCGAACGCCATCCGCGCGTGGAGTTGGGGTCGGCGCGGAGGATGGAGAATTTTCCTTCACCATTTGTCAAGCCGGTTTGGATTTTGTATATACTCGATTCATAATTCAGGTGAATCGAGTTTTTGTTTTTTACGAATGGCACATCATTCAACAACCAATGCAAGGCGTAATGATGAGGCTCGTTTGCTTCAAGGTCATCAACCACCAGCCACCTATCCCCTTCGAGCGCCATGACGGTGCGTTTGTGGCGGACGGGTTTGTAGCCGTCGTGTTCACCCTGCCAGAGATTATCGGTGTGCTTGAGAACGTTGCCCTTCGCCCAATTTGTCCATGTGAAACGGCTAATGAGGGTCATTTGGTCTTTGTCGTCTACAGTTACGGTATTGTGCGCGGAAGTGCGGGCGAGTCCGTTGCGCCATCTTCGACCTTCGCCGCTGTAGAGGTAGGTTCCCGCGTCAATGGCGATGTTGTGACTGCCCACCCATAAATCCATGTGGAGTTGGTCGGCGTGGGAGGGGCGGGAGGTGAAGTTTGTGCAGCGGAGGAAGGCGCGGGAGTTGTCGTTGCGAAGGATGTAGGTTCCGCCGTGTGGGAAGGAAATTTCTCCCTCACCCCTAACCCCTCTCCCGTTAGGAGAGGGGGACTCTGACTCCCTTCTCCCAATGGGAGAAGGGTTGGGGATGAGGGTTTGTTCTCCACATAACCAATAGACATCTTCATCCCATTCGCCCGCTTCAAACATGGGTTGACCTGTGGTGATGACAGAGCCTAATTGCAAAAGCGGACGATAATCGGTGAAGTCGCAGTTGTTGAGCGGAAGGACTAATGCACCGTCGTTGGAGCCGTAGATGGGCATCTGCCCTGTGGCGGGGTCAATGAGGTGGGAGAGGTACGAGATGGAATTTTTGATGGAGGTTTTGAGTTGAGCGGAAAGTGGAAAGTGGTTGAGTTCGCCGAGTTGGATGGCGTAGAGATATAAATGCAAAATGAAGCGATGGTAATTGAGGGAGTACATGGCGTAACTGCCATCGGGAAAGATTTGCTTGGTTGCTTCTTCTTCGAGGATTTTTCTGCCAATGTTGAAATATGTTTCGGCGTGTTTGAGTTCGGGGAAAAGTAGACCGACCATCCATAGACCGAAGGCTTCGCTGATGGTGTGGTTGCTGCGGGTGGAGATGGCGTAGGCGATGTTTTTGTGGATGTGTTCCGCTTGAGCGGCTACATAATTGGTAAATTTGGAAATTTGTAGGTTGGTTGTAGATGGGGAGTGGATGAAGGCATAAAAGCCGAAGGTCCATGCCATGAGACGGAGGGCGATTTCTTGTCCGTCTTTCCAGTTGGCGCCGGTGTTGGGGGGATTGTGTTCCGCCCAGTCTTGGATCAATTGCCAGAAGGCTTGGGGATATTTTTCGTCCCCGCTGGCGGCGTAGGCGCGGACGAGGGTGAAGACGAAGGCGAAGCGGTTTGGTTCCCAGATGAATTTGATGTCATCATGTCGCTGCGAGGCGTTCGTTGCCGAAGCAGCCCCCATATTGGTGGAGATTGCTTCGTCGGGAAGTGCAAGAGCCCTCCTCGCAATGACATGATCATCGGAGATTTGGGACCAGTGTTTTTGATTTCCATCATGCCATGCAGGGGGGAAACCTGTTTGGCGATATTCGTGGGAGAAGTATTTGAGTTCGCCGTTGAGGAGGCGGTCCGCTTCCTGTACCGCAAGATTTATCTTGCGAGTCGCAACATGAATGTTGCGGTACGGTGAGTCAAAGAAAAATTTTGGGGCGTTTTGTTTCCGCCATGCGGCGTAAGTGTTGGGTTCGGAGGGGATGTCCGGTTTGAGCCAATGCTTGAGCGGACGGTCTGCCCAGGCGTATTGTGGGGTTTGCAGTCGGATGAGTCCGGTGCGGAGGCGGAAGGCGTAGGCGAGGCGAAAGGCTGACCAACGTGGACCAAGTTCGAGAAAGAGAGAGGCGAGGGTTTTTATCCGATTGAGCATGAGGTTTATGGGACGCGGACGAGCGCGGAAAACGCGGATAAAAAATCAGCGTTCATCCGCGTTTATCAGCGTCCAATTTTTTGGCGTATCGAGAGAGGAAAAGCCAGATAAGCGGAAGTCCAATAATAATTAAGGGTGGGGCGTAGGGTTGTCCCCAGGACCAGGCGTAGGCGAGGGCGGCAGCGAGGAGGGTGAGCAGAATATACATCGCGCTGACTCGGGCGTGTTTGTAGCCGCCGATGATGAGACGTTGATAGAGATGATCGCGGTGCGCGGAAAAGACATTTTCACGTTTGAGGACACGGCGGATGAAGGTGACGCCCGCGTCCATGATGAAGGTCCACATCAGGAGGGTGCCGAGCATGAGGGCGTCGCCGCCTTCATCGGCGGAGAGCAATGGGAGAACCGCGAAAGTGTAACCGAGGAAGGTGCTGCCTGCATCGCCCATGAAAATTTTGGCGGGTGACCAGTTGTGAAAGAGAAAGCCGAGGCTGCCCGCGGCGATGGCGAGCGCGACCCAATAGACAAAGTGATTGTCCGTGCGCGTGGCAAGGAACATCCAGCCGAGGGCGGCGGAGAGGGCGACACCGCCCGCGATGCCGTCGATGCCGTCCATGAAGTTGTAGGCGTTGGTGAGACCGACGATCCACAGGAGGGTGATGATGAAACCGACTGCGCCGAGTTGCAGTTGTCCGAAGAGCGGAATGGTGACGGATTTGAAATAGCCCATGCCGAGCACGGACGCGAGTGCGACCAGTCCTTGCACGGCAAAACGCACACGCGGACTGAGCGAATGGACGTCATCTCGCCAGCCGAGGTAGGCAATGACCGCGCCGCAGATAAGGTAGATGAGGCTTTGCGTGAGATTGGCTTGAAAGGCGGCGACACATCCCGCCGCGAGGACGACGATGACGATGGCAAGTCCCCCACCTCTAGGCGTGGGCGCAGAATGGGAACTGCGTTCGTTGGGATGGTCAATGATGCGGCGGCGTTCGGCGTATTGACGGATGATCCACACGCCAAGGGTGGAGAGGATGGTGAGGAGTGCGAAGGTGAGAATGGAGGTCACGGCAATTTCTGTTTATCGCGGACCCAAAAAATTATCCCCATTGAGGTGAATCATATGAGAAGGCATTTCTGCAATCCAAACTTCAGTCTCCCAGGCAATGTCGCTTGAATATTTTTTGTATGTTGCGAAATCCAAGAAAGCTGTCACGTAGATTTTTCCCGCTTTGCAATTCTCGAAAAGTTTTTCAAGTTCAACATGCCTTTTAGGCGAGACTGGACCATGAGCTGTTACTGCTTCAATCAGAAACAGCCATTTACGTTTTGCATCATACAAAATCACATCAGGGAATTTTCCGTGTTCAGACGAAGGAATTCCCAGTTTCTTAAAAACAATTTCATCGAGAATTAACGTTTTCTTTGCGGTATCGCCCAGATAAATTAGTTTTGCGCCTGGGGCAAAGCGCGGACCAAATTCTTCGACAATTGCCACTTCTAACTTGTTATGCTTTCCGGGGGAAAGTTTATATTCAATTCCTTCCGCAACATGCAGAGGAATTTTGTTGTGTTCTTTAGCTTTTTGATAAACATCTAGCAATTTTCCTTGTTGCTCAATAAATCTTTTGAGTTGAGATTGCCATTTGGGGCTACCGTAGGAACGAATCACCGCTAAAGCGGCTTCGGATAATTTATAGTTTGTTAATCCGCTATTTGTCGGGCGGGCAGGATCATCTTCATTCCGAAGCACAAGTCCAGCCTGTTCAAACTGATGCAGTACCTTACGACGAATGGTTTCGCGGCTGTTTTCTGCATACTCCCGTCCATATCTCCGTTTTATCTCAACCAGAATATCATGAACGCGCAGCATTGGATTTGTTGCCTCCCGCCATTGCGTACGCTCAGACAATTGCGCCAAAGATAATATTGTCAAAGCAGACACTTCATTCTGTTGCGCAGAAGGCAAGCCAAGCGCCTCCAAAATTTCCTGAGCCTGTTCGATTTTTCCCATTGTGATTCTTGTCTCCTGTATCATTGGAAAGTCTTCTGAAAGCAATTTTGACGTCGAAAGGATGGAGAAAATAATATTCTCAATTTTTTCTGGTGTATCTGCCTGAGTTGTTTGAATTTTCTCGCCAATATTCTTTACTACTTCCAACGGGGGAATAGGCAATATCCTTAACTCTGCTGCATTAACTTGAGTATTACCATTCACAATTCGAAAGTAACGATCAATGATTGCGCTATTCAAGATAGCAGAAAGACCAATAGTCTCAGAAGTAGAAAGTGTCCCTGTTTTTCTAAATATCACATTCAAGTGATTCTCGAAACCGATTTGTTCAAATTCAAACTCTTCACCAATGAACGGAGCGGAAATCAGGCGACGGCGGTCTTCCTTTGCGCTAAAACGACGTAACAAAACATAATTTGCATTTGGAACAAGCAAGGAAGGGTCATTTACTGAAACCGCTTGTGGTTTCTCAAAGCCTTCAAGCGGATATTCAACCTGATAAGATTTAACATTTTGCATCCACAGCAAAGGTGCAGTTCCATTTCCTGCCTTAACTCGCTCTTTTAGTAGCCGCTTTGCTCGAAAGGGTACAACTCGACCTGTTGAAACTTGAAAACCAAGCTTTTCAAGCGTGTCTTTCCACTTATCAACAGTATCCAAGATTTGCTCATCAAGCATCCCAGTCGGCAATCGGAATTGGAGAAGCCCATTGTGGTCACTTAAAAAATGTTTATAAGAAACCTGACGAGAGATAATTCCCTCCTCCAAATTTTTATCGTCATTAGACGATGAAATATTTATATAGCCAGCCCAATATCGGTTCTCTTGCGGCTGAGATAATTTCTCAAAAGAAAAAATTACATTTTCCTGCAGAACTGCATCTTTTTTGAAAACATCATTACGGGATTGAAAGACATGAAGAGAGAATGGAGTGACCTCCTTAAGTAGGTCACGGCGAAATTCTGAGAAATAAACACCTGAGCAGAAACTACGCGGAACAATAAAAGTTGCTTTTCCTTCTGGCAAAAGCAACTTTGCAGAAAGAGCCATGAACAATGTATAGATGTTTGTATGTCCGTTTAATTTTCCGTAAACAGCTTTTACGCGTCTATCTTCTGCATTGAGTTTGAAATAAGGTGGATTACTAATAACATGGGTAAACGTTTTTTTTCTTGATTTACTCGAATCGAACAAGGAGGGTTGATCGTCAGGAATACATGCAAGCACAAAATCTTCCTGAAACACTTGCCAATTAATTTTTATTCCGACCTTATAAGCTTCCTTGCTCGCGAACTTCAAAATTTCCCGACTTAATTCACACAGTTCATTGTCTGTTTCGTAAGCCGTAATTGATATTTCAAGTGAGCGTTTCTCCGCAATTAGTCGCTCAATTACTGCACAAACCAATACCCCAGAGCCAATTGCAGGCTCAAGTAGTGACGCACCATTCTGAATTTGCCCCAACTGCTTTGCCATATGACGAGCAACAGATGGGGGCGTGAAAAATTGCCCGTTTTCCTTGAGAATATCCGCATTCCGCCTTTCAAGGATACGTTTTCCCCGTTCATAGCTGAGAGAAACTAAATCAGTAAAGTCCATTGATTGAATTATACCTTCCCCCAAACCTTCTCAGATTGAAACCGAAATCTTCGACTACCTCACAACTTCTCTCACCTGCAAATCCGAGTAAGCGACGCCCAAATTCGTCTCGCCGTTGGGTATATGTAGTTGTAGCAATTATTTTGCGAAAAAACTACCCATCATCCCCTTGCGTGCCTCGGAAATATCTTTTGAATTAATGCCAGCGCCAGTCCACAATCCACGCAGGGATTTACGCACACGAACCTGTTTGCCCAAACTTTTCTCTATTTCAGGCAGGGCAAGCGAAATAATCCGCAACTGCTCACTTGGCGGGAGTTGACGAAGCAATTTTAGAACATCAGAAGTTGTCGGTGTAACCATAAATCACCTCACAGGTCAATTATACACCGTTGAATTTATCTCCATCCCAATCCCTTCCTCAAAACTGCGCGGGCTGAAGCCTAAGTCCTTTTGGGCTTCCTGATAAGAGAACGCCTTATCCTCGTTAAGTCTCAGCACCTGCTCGGCTTTGATGGGCAAACGCAGGCGTATCTTCTCGGTAAATTGCAGGAAACGGACAATAGGCATGTAAGGGATATGTAGTTTCCAAACGCGCCTGCCGAGGGCGGATGACACCGTGTCTATGACCTGGTTATAGGTCAGCGGGGCTTTGCCTGCGATGTTGTAACTCTTGCGAATGGTCGCATCGTTTTGCAAAGCCAAAAGCACAGCTTGAGCAACATCGTCCACGAAGATGGACTGTTGCAGGGACTCACCGTCCCCAAAGATCGGGATGACGGGCGAGTATCGCAGGAAGCGAATCAGCCGCCACATGTTGCGGTCGCGTGGACTGCCATAGATCATGGTCGGGCGCAGGATGGTGTAGTCCAGTCCGCTGGCTTGGATGGCTTCTTCTGCGGCAAGGCGGATGGATTTGCTGCCCGCATTCAACCGGGTGAAGATGGCGGTGGTGCTGATGAAGATTCCGCGCTTCACACCCGCCTCTTTTGCGGACCTCAGAATTGAGTCTACGTGCCCGAAGCCGAGTGATGCGATGTTGACAAGAGCGTCCACGCCGCGCAGGGCGGCGGTCAATGTTTCAGGGTTGGATAAGTCACCGGTCACCCACTCCACTGTCAGCGTGGAAAGAGGCGAGCGGTCACTGGTGGGGCGCACAAAGGCGCGGACTTGGAATCCGCTTTTGAGGAGGAGAGGGACAAGGCGTGAGCCGGTAAATCCAGTTGCGCCTGTAACGAGGACTTTCATAAGCTCCTATTTGTTGTCATGCTGAGCGATAGCGAAGCATCTCTACAATTATCTAAGAGACCCTTCGCTGTCGCTCAGGGTGACATTTGCTTTACCAGACTTTCAAGCAAACTCAAAGTTTCATTCAACTTATCGCGGCGATCCAAATTCTTGACCAAATACTCGCGGGCATTCGTGCCCATCACTTTGACCTGCGCGGGGTTCTGCGACAGTTCGAGGATCTTCTGCGCGAGCATGGCATCATCCGCCGGGTGAACATACACGCCACCCTGCGACGACTCGATCAGCTCGCGCGTGATGCCATCGATGACGATGATGCTGGCGCGTCCCGCCGCCATGTAATCGAAAACCTTGTTCGGGTAGGTGGTGCGGAAGGCGGGAATGTCCTGCAAGATGGCAAGGCAGACGTCTGCGGATGCGACGATGAGCGGCATATCCTTTTTGGGACGCGTGCCCGCGAAGATGATGTTGCGTAAATTCATGCGCTTCGCCTCGGACTCCAACCGAGCCCGTTCCTTGCCATCCCCAAACAACACAATGCTGATTCTTTCTTCTTTCTTCAATCTTTCTGCGGCACGGAGAAGCGTGTCAATGTTGTTGGCTTGACCGAGCGCACCCGCGTACAAAACCACGAATTTATCTTCGACGTTGAGTTCCCTGCGAATGGAGGAGCCATCGATGGACGGATCGAACATGTCCACATCGGCGCCGTAGGCGATGTAGGTCACTTTGTTTTCAGGCACGCCTTTGGCGAGCATGTAATCACGGTAAGCGGGCGAGTTCACCAAAATGTGATCCGCGCGTTTATACAAAAAGTTTTCCAGCCAGCGTGAAAGCGCAATGATGAGCGGATTCTTCAACACACCCATGCTGATGCCGAACTCGGGCCACAGGTCACGCACTTCAAGCAGGAAAGGCTTACGGCGCAAGGCTGCCACCACCCAGGCTGAAACGGCTTGAAAGATCGGGGGTGTGGTGCCCAGCACGAGGTCCAAGCCTTTGAGGCGTAGCGCGGTCAAAATGGAAGAAAACATGAAACTGAAGAAGGCGATCACTCTCCAGAAGTAACTGCGGTGAATGGCGGGGTAAATGTATGAACGTAGAACGCGCACACCATCGAATATCTGTTCGGCGTAGAGTCCGCGCCGCTCGACGATGCGCTGACCGGTCTGGTAATTCAGGTCACTGGCGACGATGATGAGTTCGTGTCCGCGTTCTTTGAGGTACTTCCCCATTTCAAAGTGACGGGTATGCCCCGGTTCTTCGGGTGAGACAAAGACTTGGTTGATGAGTAGTATCTTCATGCGATGGAGGATTATAGCATTTGAAGGATAGTGAATAGTGAGTGGTGAGTAGTTGGGCTCGCTTGGTCTGTTTTTTTCTCGCAAGCGTGAATTGAAAGCCATCGCAATTGCATATTTGACTACGCGCAGAAGCGAAACTCTGATAGTCTTTGAGAGTCTGCCTGCATAGAATCAAACTTGAAGAAAGGAATTATAAAAAATGGAAATCCCAAGACACTGGCGTCTCAAAAAACAACGATACGGACTTATCGGTGAGGTTTGTCCTCACTGCGATTCAAAGATTTTCCCCCCGCGCGATGTCTGCCCAAACTGCGGCGACGAAGCCAAGGACTTGTTTACTTTCAGCGGAAAAGGCGAAGTGTATTCCTACACCACCATTTATGAAGCCCCGGCTGGCTATGAAGCGCAAGCTCCGTACACGGTGGCGTTGGTCAAACTGGAAGAAGGTCCCATGCTCACTGCGCAGTTGACCGATGTGGACAACGATGAAGTTCAGATCGGCATGCCCGTGGAAATGGTCACGAGGAAGATGCGAAACGACGGCGATGAGCGCGGGCTGATTGTATACGGGTATAAGTTCCGACCTCAAAATTTTGTACCCCAGCAGTAGAGCCTCCGGACTCAGCATCTTTTCGTAGAATATCGAGAAGATTCAGTCGGATCTGTACAAAAAGATTTCGGTCTATATCGATATCAACACGCTCAACCAAAGTATCAACAACCCGTTTCTTAAGCACAAAAATATCATGTTGCTCCTCAGGCGTCTGGGGAGCAACAAGTTTTAACTCCTCAACGCCGGCTCTCAGGTCAGCCAAGAATTCGACCACATTCTCCTCCCAATTATTCAAGGCATTAATATTGATGGTTTCTCCAAGCGTGGCAAGTTCCTGCTTAAGAGTTACCTCCTGAAAGGTAAGCTGGCTCAGCTGATATTCCATGTCATTGGTGGTAAAAGCACCTTTGCGTGCCTGGGTAATAACCCATTGCCGCTCTGTCAGTACCGCTTCCAACTGATTCTCAATTCTTATCCGATCCTGCTCCAATGTGCCCTGGCTTTCCCTGATTTGATTAACTATCTGTCGCGCCTGACCGAGCAGGTAATCAGGTTTGTCCATCGCAGCACAAACCTTTTGCCAGACAATATCCTCCGCCTTTTTGGCGCCTATGTGCCGCGGGCAATTTGGTGAAACCTGGTCCTTATGTGATTGTCCACAATAATAGACTCGAACGGGTGTTTTTCGCCTGATCAACTCACCCTTTCTATTCCTCTTGGACTTGTTGGTTCTTGCACCCCACTTGTAATTGCAATCACAAAAAAGCTTACCGCCGATCAGGTAATCATATTTGATGCTTCTAATCGGATGTGTCTTTTTGCTCTCCCGTACACGAAGATACCTTTCATACGTTACTGTATCAATAATGGGTTGAACCGGGATCTGGAAGGATTCACCCTTGCGAGTTTGAATCTTAATGCCATAGGCATATTCCTTGGCGGCAATCAATACTGCCTGAATACTTGACCTTGCCCATTGCATTCTCCTTGGGATGCTGCTGCCCTTTTGAGGCGCGTTCGCCGCAATCAACCGCTTGCGAATTTCCAAAATCGGCACCCCCTCCACATACCAGGCAAAGATCTGCCTGACCCAAAATGCTTCATCCTCAACCACTTCGATGGCATCCCCAACCCGCATATAGCCGTAGCGGTCCTGCCCGGTATTTGCCTTGCCTGATTTAAGACGGGCTTTTACACCCATCGTCATGCGTTCCTTCATCCCATCCAGCTCCATTTGTGCAACCCACGCACGAAGCGGAGCAATCTTGGGATCAAAAGTTTCCCTGGCAAGCATGATCTGTATCTTGTGTTCCTGAATGGTCTCCAACACCAGAAGCATGGAACGCATACCCCGGTAAAGACGATCTTCACGCCATGCAAGAATGATGTCAAATTCACCCTTGGATGCGTCTCTAAGCATGGACAACAACCCGGGGCGGTCGGATCGCGTGCCGGATGGCTCCACCAATTTATTCCGGACACGATATTTTTCAATATCCCGATACACTCCGACTATCTTCAATCCTTGATCAGCAGCCAATTTCCGACAATCCGCTTCCTGCTCCGCCGGACTTGATTTCTCACCTTGATGTTCAGAAGATGTGCGAACATAAATCACTGCACGTGGTTTCATTGTTATCTCCAGATTACATGCCCTGCATGATCCAATTGGCGCTCACCCGGATATGACCTATCCGCGATTTGAATCCTGTTGTTCTAATGGAAGGATTTGATCGATTTCCAGTTCCGCCCGTCGGCCACTGTCCACCATTGCTGGAACTGCCGCCATTGCCGGTTGTATTCTCCAAAATGCCCAGCAGATGCAGGCGAATCGTCACGGTGAACTGGTGATCCCGGTCAACGGAAACTTTTTCCACAAGGGTTTCAATAATCTGGCGTTTCAACTCAACGACTCTTCGCTGTTCAGCGGGAGCTTCAGGCATGCGATGCAATGCCTGAATGCCCTCCTTCAAATCAGCAAGATATTGCTGAACCTTTCCCTCCCAATCAACCAACAATTGAGCATCAACCGCATCCTGGATGGCATTCAGTTGCTTCTTTAGGTCCACCTCTCTTATGGACATATCCATCAAATGTTGATCCATGTCAGCCTCGGAGATAACCCCCTTCCTCGCCTGGGTGATCACCCATTGCCGGCCCACGACCAGGTTGTCCAATTCCTTCTCAATGAGTTCCTTGTCGTTCCCGCTTATCAATGCATCCGTTTTCAACTCATCGACCAGAAGCTTCGCCTGTTCCAGGAGAAGTTCGGGGTGATTGATGGCATTGCAAACCTGCCGCCAGACATTTCGATCCGCCTCGGCGTTTTTTACGTAACGCGGACAATCAGGGGATATAAGTTCGTCGTGCTTGCAAACACAGGTGTAATTGCCCCGGATCCTGCCGACTTCCCATTCGCCATCCCATTGATCGCGGGATGATTTCGAGATGCGAATTCCCATCTTGTAACCGCATGGACAGTACAGTAAACCCCGGATCAGAAAATCAATTTTTGGAACCTGTTGCGCCGGATGGATATAACTCTCCCTCAACTCCATGAATTTT
Organism: Anaerolineaceae bacterium; assembly: GCA_003598975.1. Lineage (GTDB taxonomy): Bacteria > Chloroflexota > Anaerolineae > Anaerolineales > Villigracilaceae > Denitrolinea. Next base: position 21,081 of record QZIJ01000137.1, read on the forward strand.
CGATAGGTATCCATATCCAGAATGGGAATAAGCTTCATTTGAAATTGTTCCCCTTCTCGACTCTGAGTTTTGACACCCCTGGCATAGTCGCCGGCGCCGTGCAGAATTCCCTTAAGGCTGTTGAAAGACCACGGGATTCGACGAATAGCCGTCGTATCCTTTTGAGGGGCATTTGCCGCGATCAAGCGTCTGCGCATCTCGCGCATCGAAACGCCGGCGATATACCAAGCAAATATCTGCTGGACCCATTTCGCCTCCTCCGGAACCACTTCGATCTGTTCCCCCACACGGCGATAGCCATACCGATCCTGACCCGAATTCGCCTTGCCAGCCTTGAGACGCGCCTTCACCCCCATCGTCATGCGTTCCTTGATATTCTCCAGTTCCACCTGGGCGAGCCAGGCTTTCAAGGGAGCCGTTGCCGGATCAAAGGTTTCCAGCGCCAGCATGATGGTCAGGTTGTGCTGTTGGATCGTTTCAAGGATCAACAGCATTGCCCGCATGCCGCGATAAAGCCTGTCCTCCCGCCATGCGAGAATGACATCGAACTGATCGTCAGCGGCATCGCGAAGCATTGCCAGCATCGCAGGGCGGTCATAGCGTGTCCCGGAGGGTTCCACCCATTTGTTTTTGACACGATACCGTTCGGTATCGCGATATACATTGACAACCACCAGCCCCTGTTGTGCGGCAAACTTCCGGCAATCCGATTCCTGTTCGGCAGGGCTGCATTTTTCGCCCTGTTGTTCGGATGATGTACGGACATAAATCACTGCTCTTTTACCCATAGAAAACTCCAAAAAGTTTTGTTATTTGTTTTGTTTCGATACCTGAAGGGATCATGGCTGGCTGGATCCCTTCAGGTCATTCCTGAACTGCTACAGTTGCAACTTGACCAATGCCTCCCGGAAAAGCTGGTCGCCCAACACCTGGGCCTGCTCCTCCCGGGTCAACCCCAATCTGGCAGTGACATCAAAAAGAAGCAGCCCAACCGAGGCGGGAACATTGATCAGGCTGTCCCCTTCCGCAGCCTGCTCCCATTCCTGGCGCAGCACGGAGAGATTTGCGAGAGTTGACGCCCGGTCTGGCATGACCACCCGGGCGGCTTTACGAGTCAAAAATTGAACATCCATAGGTTGTCTCCTTGTTTGGGCGTTTCACTTCCCCCAGCCGGAAAGCAAAACGCCCCGATGGAATCCCACCAGGGCGTTTGCAGAGGCTATAATACGAATAGCCCGCCTACCGCTGATATCGGTGGGTTGGGTCAGGGCGTGTATCGTGTTCCAGCACTTTACGCGCCCGTTATTCGGTGCAAATACATTTTACCAGTAAAATGTATTTTTAACAAGCAAACAACGGATCGTGTAAAAAGGATTTATTTTTTGATCACTTTGGGACCATGCCGCCTATCGTCGGATTTTTCCGCAGTTTTCAGATAGGACAGCAGGGACTTTTTGCTGATTGCCCAGACCGGACCAAATTTATGGGCAACCACCTTCCCCGCTCGAACAATGATGCGCAGATATTCGGCATGATAACCGCTTACTTTCGCCGCCTGTTGGATTGTCAGCCATTCGTCATCAGTCATTATTTGCGCTCCAACAGGGAATTATACCTGTCGTTCACAGCGAGGGATACGCCCAGTGTATTAAATTTTCAATTGAGACAAACCATGCAAAGCCTCCAATCATTATCATTCGCTATTCATCGCGACGTACAACAGCCTTCTTCTTTTTTCGTGGTTGATGAACCTGCTGATCCGGTTTTGGATCCAGCGGTTCCGTCTTTTCATCCGCAGCCTGCCGGCGCAATCGAACTTTTCGACCATACTCTGCGATTGCCCTGAACATCAGTCGCAGGGCAATGCGATCTGCATCCAATGGAGGAGTGTTTTCCAAGATCAGTCCTCCCGCATATTTATTTTCATTTTCATCATCACATTACTTCCTCTTCATTCAATGTTGTACTTCCCCACTGTTTTACAAGGCGAGAGTCAAGTTTGAGTTCAGTATGTTTGATAATTTGATTATGAAAATTCAGATCCACTGTCAAAATCAAATGCGATTAACCATCGGAGCATCTATTTCCTATAAATAATGTCCTATTTATCGAATTTCAAAAATGTAAGCAATTTTTATCTTCTTTGTGAAATTTATCTCAGGTAGAATCCTCGCCCCATGAAACTTTATTCCTTGATTCGAGCCAATAAATATGGTTCACCCAAAAAAATGATCCTGATTGTCCTGCTCAAGATTGCCCTCATAGGTATTTTGCTGCATATCACCTGGTCTTATGACAACCTCGAAACCGGGCTGGGCACCGCAATGGCGCAAGTCGCCATCATGTATCATGTGGTCCTGCTGATGATATTGGTCACGGTTGGAGTTGGTCTCGGTCTTTGGATCGACCAGTTGATCCGTTTGAAGAAATCCATCTTCCATCATCCGCAAAAAGGAAGCTGGACCGAGGCGTTCATGAATCTGTGGGGCTATGAATTGAAGGAAAAGGAAGTGGTGCAAATCCAAACCACTCCCCCTGAACCACAGATGATCGAACCCTTTGACCTCTTCAACATGCCGGCTCGACGCGGTCGCAAACCCACTTTTCCCCTGGAGCGCTGGCTCCCCATTGCCATGAAGTGGGAAAATCGCGACCCGATGCGCGATGCCTTCACGCTTGGGGAATTGATCGCCGAGCATCTGGGAACCAATTCAGACGGCTCCCCGATTGTCTCCGAACAAACCTACTACAGTGTCTGGCGGCAGCGCGCGATTGATGAAATCCGCCGCCGGGCAAAGGCGAAAAAGTCCGCCCGCATACAGGAGCGCGAAAAAGAAATCGCGTAAGCAAGGCAACTGCAAGTTCAATTCAGGGAGGAAGCAAACTGGAACCCATACGTCAGGATATTTCCTGAAAAGCGTTTCCAATCATTTTGGATTCAAATTTTCCAAAACAATACAACCAGTCACATTGGCGATTCACGCCACTCAACCATTTAATTTTTGCATTTATGAATTTCCGTAGAATTCCCATAAATCAAACTGGGTAATTCCTTGACTCACGCCTGATAAAAGAGCCGTCACTGTACGGCTCTTTTATTTTTTTCACACGAGGTGAACATGGCGAAAGTCATCATCCATTTGCGGGATTACGAACTGACCGCGCTGAACGATCTGGCGCAGCGTGAGTACCGCGCTCCCAAGGCTCAGGCAGCCTTGATCATCCGCAGGGAACTGCAAAAGCTGGGCATGATCCCGGTCGAAACACCCATTCCAACCCAATCCGACATCCACCCTGTGGATGAACCAAACCAGTTGGAAATGAAAGGAGGGTAAATCATGATTGCAGGAATTCTTTCCGGTGTGGCAACCTGCTTCGGCCCTATCGCAGTGGGGCTGATCATCGTTCTGCTGGTGATCGCGTTTCTCCGCTAATCCATAACCCATTCGAGGAAATCCATCTTATGTCCACCAAAGTTATTTGCATTGCCAATCAAAAGGGCGGGGTCGGCAAAACCACCACCGCCGTTTCCCTTGCCCACGGTCTTTCCCAAAAGGGCCGGCGCGTTCTGCTGATCGATCTGGACCCACAGGGACAATCCGCCACCGCCCTGGGACGCAACCCCGAGCCCGGCGCGTTTTATCTGCTCACAATGGGAAGCACCCCCCAGGAGACCACCTTTGTGCAGTCGTGGGTGCGTTTTTCCGGACGGGAGGGATTGTATTTATTACCGGGTGACCAGCAGACAATGGCAGCCCAGACCGTGCTCAACGCGCAGGATAAACCCATCTCCGCCATCCGCCAATCGATCCAACGCTTCTTCAAGGATGGACTTCATTACATCCTCTTCGATACGGCGCCCAGTGTGGGCGGTATCCAGGAACGTGCGGTCTGGGCCTCTGACCTGGTGATCGTGCCAACTGCCACCGAGTTCCTTTCTGCAGACGGCGTCTCGAAGGTGCTGCTCATAATGAGTGTGCTTCAGGAAAAGAAAAACTGGCGCGGAAATCTATTGGGCATCCTGCCGACCTTCTTCGACGAACAAACCCGCGAGAGCAAAGCCACAATGGAAACCCTAATGGAACGGTTTGATACGAGTGTCCTGCCGCCCATCCATCGCTCCACACTGCTCAGAGAATGCGCCGCCGAAGGCAAGACGATCTTTGAAATGGACGAACTATGTCGCGCCGCGAAGCAGTATCAGGCGCTGACCCAGCATGTGATGAAGTTCTAGGAGTGGATATGACCGGAAGACGCGACCCCTTTGACAAGACCGAAACACCCAACCCCGTTCAACCACCCAGCCTCTATGACTCGCTGCGTGTGGCAGCGCCGCGCAAGCGCAACCGTCAGTGGGAAAAACAGCAACAGAGCCGCAAGGTGGTCTATCGCGGCATCGATCCCAAACTGGCATTGAAAGTCAAGGCAATAGCCGACGACCTGCTGGTTCCCTCAGGTGAGGTGGCGTGTGTGGTGCTCGACTACGCCCTGCGTTCCTATGAACGCGGGGATTTCGATCTCCATCCCCGACCCAATCCGGAACGCATGCGCATGACTCTCTTCCCACGAAGCGACTCCTCACATTCGTTCAACAGACCTCAACGTACTGCCAAACATAAACGACCGGAGGCCTTGTGGAAGGTCATCACCACCTGGCGCGGCTTCCCGCCCGAACTCAAACAGGAACTGGCGGCGCTGGCCTCCGAGGATGGCTTGCATGTACCCATCGGGGAATTGATCACAGCCCTGCTGCGCTTTGGTCTGAAAGCCTATGAAACAGGATTGTTGAGGCTGGAACCCAAACCGAAATCCACCACATTCACTTTAGCGCACAAAGGCAAATGATGAAGTTCCACCAAAAAAAACTTTTTCAATGGAATGAGATGAGGGACGCAGGCGGCATGGACAACGTGCCGCCTGCATCCTGTCCACGCGCCGCCCACACATCCGCCTGCACTGCCGCCTACGTCGAACGCTCAGGAAGGGCTGAGGCGAAAGAAATCCACCATGAACGGTCTGGGAGACCCAGGCTTGTTTTACGGGGATGTTCGGCATGAGCGATCTTCAACAAGCCTGGAGTTCCGTGCTGGCTCAATTGCAGTTGGACATGCCGCGCGCCTCGTATGAAACCTGGGTGCTCGGCACGCAAGCCCTGGAATTGAAAAACGATGTGCTGCTTGTTTCCACACGCAATGCCTATGCCCGTGACTGGTTGGAGTCGCGTCTGACCAGCACAGTCCAACGATTGCTGGTTGGGATTTTGAATCGTTCCGTCTCTGTGAAGTTCGTTGTTGGCGATGAGTCACAGGAAGAGATGGAGATGGAAACCGAAGCGGATGAGATGGAAGAATCGGAATTAAACATCGAGCCTGTGCAGTGGCTGGATTACGACCGCATCGTCCAGCCGCACAAGCAGGTCGTGGTGAAAGGCTATCTGCGAAGACTGGGGATGGAGATCGGACCGAAGGCGGTCTGGTTGTATGTTGGCTTCCATCAAGCGGCATGGCGGGTGCAGGATCAGAATGGTCCATCTGGAAAGCCGCTATACAGCCGTGAGGTGATGCGTTTCAGCGCCATGAGCAACGGTGCCTTCTGGCGATTGTTGAAACACGCCGGCATTCAAGCACACCTGACCGGACTCGTGCAACGGGTCGATTCACAGGATGCGCGCCGCTTCCGGCGTGGACGGGACGGACGCCCGCATCGCGCACCGATCCGTTACCAGGTCTGCATGACCCCGCGCCTGACACGCGCTGACGCCACGGCGGTGCATCTGCGATTGAAAGCCTTGATCGAAAAACACAGTTCCACCACCAGCGCCTTACAGGAAATGCTGGCAGTCGAAGATGTCATGGAACTCCTCGATCCGTTGGACGTGAAGTTATCCCATCCCCCATTGAACACGGTGATGGATATGGTGAAGCTGGAAACAGGTGAAAAGTTTTCAGGTGAAAACTTTTCACCTGAAATCGAGCGTCTGGCGCAGGAACTGCATCGCAGGATCATCAACTGCCTCGGTGACATCCACATCCCGCACTACTTCATCACGGAAACCATCCACCGCTACAACCTGACGCCCGCGCAGGCCTGGTTGATCACGGTCGCGCGCGATATGGCATTCATCAATGCCCGCACCGGCGAACGCCGGGATGTGGTGACGTTCAAACGCGGGTATCAGGAGATGGCGGAGTTGATCGGCTCCACCCGTTACAAGACCGTGCAAGCCTGGCTCCATCTGCATTGGACTTCGCAACAACGCGGGGGCAACCTCTCCCGCTTTCTGCAGGAAATCGACCTGCCTGATTCAAAGACCTACGCCGACCTGCGCGTGGAGTCGATGTCGCGTGCCTTTCGGGTATTGCTGGACGAACCGCTGGACGCAGATGGGAGGAATAAGGTGGACGCAAATGGGAGTCATATGGCAGACGCAGATGGGAGTAATAGCTGGACGCAAATGGGAGCATTAGCAGACGCAAATGGGAGTCATATGGTGGACGCAAATGGGAGTGATTTAAACTCTTTTAAACACCCCTTAAACACCGACAAGAAAAACACTTCCACCACCCAGCACGCCTGCGGCGAAAAAAATCCGGCGGAGGCGGTCGCTCCTGATTTTTGGGAACTCGAAGCTCTTCTGCAACAGAATGATGTGCATCCCAAAGTCCAAAAGGAACTGCTCGAAGTTCAAGCCTCCGTGCATGCCTTTGTCTCGTGGGTGCTGTATGTCGCCAGCCCGCAAAGTGGGAATCTTTCCGATCCCCTGGGCTATGCCATCAGCCGATTGCGCGAGCATCCCCTGCGTGAAGCGCGCGGAGTCTTTCGCCAATTCGCCGACCTGACACCGAAGGAGTTGCTGGCGTTGATCGACTCCACCCCCACGGGGGGCTATGAACTGCCCACAAAAATTGAACATCCCCTCGCGCACGCCTGGAAAAAGGCGATGGGTTCCAACAATCCAAGGCTCCCCATTGTGCGCGAAATCCTCTTTGGCGAAGGAGCCAGTGAATAACATGCAACTACAGTTTCTGATCACCTCCGAACAACGCGCCTCCGGCGCCATGTTCATGGAGTCGTTGAACGACACCGTCCTGGCGTTCATCTATCCCACGGATGGCAGGCGGACCTTCCATACCTTCTTCTGCCCGCCCATGCGCATCATTGCGCTCGGCGCGGATGGACAGGTGGTGTTCGATGAAGTCATCACCCAATGGCGCTGGGTGAAGTTGCCCATTTGCCGGTACGTGATCGAGACCGGACCGAAGGTGGACTATCGCCCGTATCTCCAGACGGTCTTATCCGTTGCGCCGGACCTGCCGCAGCTGGGCTCAATGGATCCAAGCCTGCGCATGGACAGTTTGTTGTTTGCATTGCTGGCGGAAGCCGTCGCCGACATCCGCCGTATTCGCGACGCCCATCGCGGTGAGGTGCGCCCCGAAATCCAACGACACCGGTTCGAAGCCTGGGAACGCGGGCAGATCGTGAGTTCCGCCGGGTTCCTCCTGGATTTTTCGCGTGTCTGGAATCTGCCGGATGGCGCGGTGAAGTTATCCTACTCCGTCCTGAAAGCGGAGGAACCATATCTCGATGAGATCGTGGCAGCCTCCGTCGCCGGCATCCCCTGGCGGCACGAGTTTCACAATCACTGTATGCGTTGCGGCAAGTCCGCTTCCTGGCGACCGATCCTCAATCCCACACCGAACGAACCAGTGGAAATTCTGTGGCGTTACCAGCGACCGGAAAACGCCATCCCGATCTGTCATCACTGCACTGAAACCTTGAACCTGTTGCGGGATGAGTCGTTGCAACTTGATCTGGTCTGGGGACTTTGGGGCCCGCGCTTCGAAGCCTTTTGGGCATGGCATCGCGCAAGGAAGAACAACCGCTTGCCGAGGGATTGGGACATGTACGCCCATCCGCTCTGGCCATGGGAATTTGGCGGCGAAAGCTGGGAAAGCGGCAGCGGCGCTTTGAGATTTGCCGAACCGCGACCACCTCATCAGGTCATCCGGGATGAACAACACATGCAAGCCTTGCGCCGTGGGTTGTACAGCAAAAAATTTCGCGGGCGACAGCCGGGCGAGACCCCCTTGCAGAAGTTATTAGACTTCCGGCTCGATATTCTACAAGGAGAACCTCGATGACCTTTTTTGCCTTTCTCGGCGCGCTTAGTTTGAGCGTGCTCGCATTTGAACTGCTGAACGTGTTCCAGAATGCCTTCAGCACCTTTGGCGGTAATCGCCTGAGCCAATACACTTCACAACCCCAAGCCAAACGGCGTTCCACCTGGGAGGCTTTGTTGGTGGCAGTATTGCCTGGACGCTTCGATCCGGATCAGGCAAAGAACATGGGGGATGTGATCAGCCTGCTTCGTCGTGCCGGCTATCCCTACGACACCCCCGGTGAATTCTATGCCGTGGCGATCCGCGATTTCTCGACCTTCCTGCTCGTGGGCGGGATGTTGGCGGGCGCTTTAGCTGCCATGAACATCATTGTTGCCGCGCCGGTGATCGCCATGATCTTCATTCTGCTTGGACTGCGCCGACCCTATGTACGCTTGAAGACTCTGGCAAAGAAACGCGCTGAGTCGCTGCGCAATAACATGTTGATCGGTTTATCTGTGTTGAGTTCGTTGTTGTCCTCTGGTGTGGGTGTGCAGGAAGCCTTGCGCCGCGCCTCGACTGTGGGTGGTCCGTTTTGTAATCTATTGGGTTTACTGGTGGCACGTATGGAAGTGGAGGACTTTACCAAAGCCATTGATGTCACACGCGCCCACCTGCCTGATCCGAAGGATGTGGAGGCAAATCTCTTCCTGCGCGACATCTATGACTTCTTCGCCAACAATCGTCCGGTCTTGTCCAGCGTGCAGGGTTTGCAGGAGTCGGTACATCGTTCCGTGGTGGAGTCCACTGAAGAACGCGCGGCTTTGGTGCGCCAGCGCGCCGGCTTGTTTGGTGTGATGGCAGTGTTGGGTTTGGTGTTGGCGATCATCGCGCCGTTTATGGGTTCGGGATTGATGTAATGCCAGGTTCACGAACTCCGAATATGTATCATCCCTTCTGGCGTTCACTTGCCTACTGGATCTTCGTCACAGCGGCTATGCTCGCTGCGTTTTTCATCGTCCGCAAACTGACTCTCTGTTGGACCCTGACTGCCCTGCCTGGTGTACCACCTGCAGAGTGCGCCTTCCAAAACCAGTCATCTTCCGATCTGCCGGCGCTGCCCGATCCTGCTACTGCAAACAATCTTCCAGTCGAATTATCCGCACCGGAAATGGAATTGCCCAAATGGGACGGCGCCAGCCGGATCAACATCGCTTTCTTTGGTTTGCGTGGCGACGATGGACAAGGGGAAGGCTGCCCGACCTGCACCGATACGATCATGGTTTTGACCGTGGACCCCGTCACAAAAACTGCCGGCATGTTGTCCATCCCACGTGATATGTGGGTCAACATTCCCGGCGCAGGATACAGCCGCATCAACACCGCTTGGGCAATTGGCGAGAATGCCAAACTTCCAGGCGGTGGACCACAACTTGCAATGCAGACCGTCTCGCAATTCATCGGCGTGCCAATTCATTACTATGTGCAGGTGGATTTTGGGACGTTTGTGTCGTTCATCAATCTGATCGGCGGCATCGATGTGTATGTCGAGGAACGTATGGTGCTCGATCCGCTCGGCGCGGGACAGGATCATTTTGTATTGAAGCCGGGAGATTATCGCCACCTGACCGGACCGCGCGCCCTGGCATATGCACGCTGCCGGCATGAATCACAGGGCTGTTCGGGCGGGGATGTGGGTCGTGCCAAACGCCAGCAACAGGTCATCCTTGCGATCCGTGACAAGGTACTGGAAGGGGAAACCTTTGCTACCTTGATTACCCAGGCACCGCAGTTGTATGCAGAATTTTCATCAGGCATCCACACCAACCTGTCACTGGAGGATGCAATCCAACTGGCAGTGTTGGCGAAAGACATTCGGGTGGATGACATCAAGAGAGGCGTGATCGATTCGACGATGGCGAACCCGGCGGATACAACCATCAACGGTGTGCAGGCAAACGTCCTGCGTCCAGTCCCGGATCTTATTCGCATCCTGAGGGATGAAATCTTTGTCCCAGGCGGTCCACTTAGCCCAATGGCGCAAGGTGATCCAGTGGCGCTGATGCAATCTGATCAGGCGAAGGTCAGGATTATCAATAACACCTATACTGCCGGTTTGGAGCAACGCACAGCCACCCTCCTGACCGCGCAAGGTATGCAGGTGGTGGAATATGGCGTGCCAACCGGCGCATCAAACACCACGAAAATAATTCTTTACTCTTCAAAGTTATATGCCCTGCGGTATTTGACGGAACTCCTTGGGGTGGGAAGTCAGCAGATCACCATCCAGCCTAATCCAGCGTCCACAGTGGATATGGAGATCCGACTTGGAGAGGATTGGGTAGGCAGAGTCCCGAGCGGGTATTAGCCCATCCACTGGTTCTAAAAACAAAAACGCCCCGTATCCGTCGGAGCGTTCGAAGGGAGAAATTCAAAGCCCATTTTTATTTGAGAAAATGCTTGACTTTTAATTATTCCTGTTCTAAAATACAATTTAGATTAGACTAAATTTATCGGCTTTATCTGTATTGGAGGCATGTATGAAAAACCAACTAAGTCGGCGGGATTTCCTGAAACTGGGGGCTTTTGGTGTGATCGGGGCTGGAGGCGCAACTGCCATCATGCAGTCCAAAGGTAAATCCCACTCACGCCATAACCTCCCTCCCATGCAAGACATGGATCATGGGGGCGGTGTCATTCCTGGTACGGGGGATGTGGACTATGAAAAAAACGGCTTTAATCCGGGAGACATACTCACTGACTTCGACTATGGAAAAGTATCCATTCTTCCCGATGGCAGAACCCTGCGTGAATATGAAATCACGGTCATCAACAAGAACATAGAAGTTGTGCCTGGCATCGAATACCCCGCCTGGACGTATAACGGGCGCATTCCGGGACCGACCATTCGTTGTACGGAAGGCGACTTGATCCGCATCACGATGACCAACGGAAGCAACCATCCTCATAGCATGCACTTTCACGGTTTCCACCCGGGCAACATGGATGGCGTGCCCGGTTCGGGACCAGGCGGATATGTCGAACCCGGCGACAGTTTTACCTACGAGTTTGATGCGGAGCCATTCGGTCTGCATCTCTATCATTGTCATGTCTTTCCGCTGGCGCGCCATATTGCCAAGGGTTTATATGGCACGTTCATTGTGGATCCCAAGGAAGGTCGCTCACCCGTGGATCGTGAAATGGTCATGGTCATGAGCGGCTTCGATGTGGATTTCGATGATGTCAACGATTTCTATGCCGTCAATGCCATTCCCTTTTACTATCAGAATCATCCGATCCAGATCAAAGTCGGCGAGAAGATCCGCATCTATCTTGTGAACATCCTGGAATTTGATCTGCTCAATTCCTTCCACCTGCATGCCAATTTCTTCCATTACTACCCAACAGGTACCAGCCTGACCCCCTCCGAGTTCACGGACACGATCATTCAAGGTCAAGCCCAACGCGGGATACTGGAGTTCTCATACAAATATCCCGGCATGTACATGTTTCATGCTCACGTAACCGAATTTGCCGAATTGGGCTGGAACGGCATGTTCGAAGTAACCGAATAGTTTAGAGGTATGTCATGACTCAAAGTCCATCCAATCGCTTCACCTTCCGGACCTTTATCCTGCTGCTCATCCCGATCATTCTTCTCGTCGGCGTGATCGTCCTCTTCCTTTCCACAGGGGGAGGATTGAATCTCGACTCTGCCGCGCCGGTTGAGAATCTGGATATCGAGCGGTATGTTCTCAAACAAGGCAGCATCGAATTGCAGGTGCGCAACACGAGTCCGGAGGAAATTACCATCGCCCAGGTCATTGTGAATGATGCGGTCATGCCATTCGAGGTGTATCCAGATGCAGTCGTCCCTCGATTGGAGCGTGCCACCATTACCATCGCTTATCCGTGGTCGTATGGTGAGGCATATGGCTTGATCATCTTTACCGGAAATGCCATTCCCTTCACAGTGGACATCCCGGTTGCGTTCGAAACGCCTCAACCGGACACCGCCACCTTCTGGGGATTCACACTCATCGGTTTGTATGTCGGCGTAATCCCGGTCTTTCTGGGAATCTTCTGGTTTCCGGCGTTGCGACAAATGGGACGCCGGACCATGACCTTCCTGATGGCGGCAACGGCGGGTCTGCTGGTCTTTCTTGGGCTGGACACGGTCGCAGAAGCGCTGGAGTTTGCCGGGAAGATCCCTTCCTCCTTTCAGGGGATCGGCTTGATCGGAATCGGTGGAGTGGCAACCTTCCTGTTGTTGGAGGCGATCTCGAAACGCCAGTCTGAAATCACCGGCAACGAAGCGGATAAGCGGCTGGCTATCGCCTTTGTGATCGCGGTCGGCATCGGCATTCACAACCTTGGAGAAGGGCTGGCAATAGGCGCTGCTTATAACGTCGGCGAAATTGCTCTGGGCACTTTCCTGGTGGTGGGTTTCATCATCCAGAACATTACTGAAGGATTGGGCATCATTGCGCCAGTCCTGCGTGATAGACCCGGGGTCGGCAGGCTCGCGATCATGGGGTTGGTCGGTGGAGCGCCTGCCATTCTGGGAGCCTGGATCGGAGGATACACCCCCTCGCCCTTCCTGACGGTGCTATTCCTTGCCATCGGCGCAGGCGCGATCTTCCAGGTGATCTACGAAATCGCCAAACTGATTCAAAAGGATACACAGCGTGAAGCCATGCCAATGATCGTCTTTAGCGGAGTCTTGACCGGTATGATGATGTTGTGGGTCACCGGGTTGTTGATCAAATAGGAGCCTTCCAATGGAATCGTCTCTGACCATATCCATTCAGGATTACCTGAAACATATTTACGAGTTGACGGAAGGCGGAGAGAATGCCAGTACGAATCACCTTTCCGAACGGCTTAACGTCAAGCCGGCATCCGTGACGAACATGGTGCAAAAACTTGCCGCCGCGCAACCCGCCCTGGTCGAATACCAAAAGCATCAGGGGGTCACGCTGACCAAAGAGGGCAGGAAAGCTGCTTTGGAGGTTATCCGGCATCATCGTCTCCTGGAAGCCTGGCTGGTGCAGACACTGGGCTATTCGTGGGATGAAGTCCATGAGGAGGCAGAACGCCTTGAGCATGTTATTTCGGAGGATTTTGAACGGCGGATGGCGGCAGCAATGGGACATCCCCTGCGCGACCCGCACGGGGAGTTGATTCCCACCGCCGATCTGGTCATGCCATTGGAGGATTCAACCCCTCTCTCTGCCCTGCGCCCGAAACAAAAGGCGAAGATCCAATGTGTAAAGAATGCAGACGCGGAATTGCTCCGCCATCTTGAAGGTCTTGGACTCCTTCCCGGCGCGCAGATCGTGATCATGGATTATTCATCGTTCGATCACAACCTGACCGTGAAGTCCGGTGCAAAGGTCAGCGTTCTTGGACTAAATATTACCGGCAAGATATTTGTTGACTATCCTGATTAAGAGAGTTGTATGTTGAAGAAAAGTATTTTCCTTTTAATATTGGTTTTCCTGTCAGCCTGTCAGTCCGGCGGACCGTCCACCAAACTCACAGTGGAGTTGAGCGATTTTGCAATTACCCCCAATCAACTGTCCGTGCCAGCCGGTGCAGAAATCCAGATCAAGGTTGTCAACAATGGCACCGTGGAGCATAACTTCTATATCATGCAATATGGCGTGGATGTCGGTGATATGTTTGATGAAGAGGATATTGCCAATGCGTACTGGGAGGTGGATGCCCAACCAGACGAGAGTGTGGAATTAAGTTTCACAGCGCCCGACCAACCGGGTACCTACCAGATTGTCTGTGGGATGCCAGGGCATTTGCAGGCAGGCATGGTTGGAACGCTCGAAGTTGTCAAATAGAGATATCTGAAAGTTCAACAAAGACGGGAGAGCAAAACTCTCCCGTCTTTATTTTATGTTCCTTGATGCCTATGGCTGGCTCTCCAACATGAGACCAGCCTCTTGCCAGGCGGTTGTGCCTCCCTCCAGCATCCAGACATTTGTGTATCCCTGGACTAATAGTGTAGCAACCGCTTTTTTTGCCATGCCGGATGTCAGGCAGTAGACAAGGATCTTAGCATCCTTATCGGCTGGTAATTTATCCGTGTTTTGTTCGATCTGATCATACGCCAGACGAACATCCGTATCCGGGATGTCTCCCTCCCAAGGGGTATGAACATTGATCATGGTGAAATCCTTGTCTTCCAGCATGGTCTGTAATTCCTGCACAGATACCACTCGATAAGGAATGCCATTCATTTCAGCCTGGATACCGATCTGTTCCTGTGGCTGGCAGGCCACAAGCGAAAACAAACCGATGCCAATCAGTACCAGGCATACATTTAATCGTGCAAACATTGCGTCTCCTAATGTGTTTCTTTCTTTCATGGCTCGACGGGATAACCGGCAGTCATCCAGGCTTCAAAACCGCCGAGCATTGGGGTAACCTTACTGAAGTCATTTTCAAGCAGTATGGACGCCGCACGGGCGCTCGATTCTTCGCTTGGTCAGGTACAGTAGGTAATGATCCATTGTGCTTTATCCAACTCCGCCAGACGCGTTTCAAGTTCGGCAAGTGGAATGTTGATCGCACCGGCAACATGGGCGGCTTGATACGCTTCCACGGAACGTACATCCACTACGATAGCGGCGCCTTCCTCCAACGCAGCCTTGGCGTCGGGCAGGCTTACACGTGGAATATCCGGGTACGTCTCCTCTTCATGGGATGTAACAGACGTCGGGGTGGCGGGAACGTTTTGATTTGCCCACAGGATCGCGGCGGCAATCAATAGGAGTCCGCCGCCAAGTGCGAGAAAGAGCGGAACAGGGGACTTTTGATTCTTTCTTTTCTTCATCTAAACTCCATAAGTAACTCGGGCTAAAGTTAAACCATCGATGTGACCTTTACGGACATCGAAGGGGACGCTGTAATCAAGCGAAATATACGGTTGAAAGCTTAAGCGATGGGGGGACGTAAAATGGGAAAGGCGCGTTCCAATGAATGCAAATTGATCCGTATATTCACTTGCTGTATGATTTCATGGTTCGGATCTGTTGGGCACGGCGCAGAATGAATTCCTGTTTGCAACTGACATATCAGGCAAAGATCCAGGTTGGTTGCCCTGGCATCTTCCTGTGACTGTGACAAGCATTCGCACAGGGATGCGGCTGGAAACAAATGTGCAGACAACCCCACCAGAAGAAAAGCCAGTGTCACAATCAGGAGAACACGATGAGATCCATTCATACTTTACAATGAGATTGCCTTCCGAAGGAACATTATACTTTGGACGGCAATCTCAAAGATGAAAGTTTGTTTAGGGTTCGCGTATCGGAACTTCGATTGTCCAGTCTCCTGCTTTTTCAAAGTTAAGTGTCATGGTAATCGTGTCGCCAACCTTCAAATCCTGCGTCAAACCAACGAGCATGACGTGCAAGCCGCCAGGCTTGAAAATGATCTCCTGTTGCGCAGGGATAGGCAAAGCCTCCTGCATTTGCATGGACATCACGCCATTGTCATCCATCATACTCATGTGTACCTCGGCAGCAGATGCGACGTCCGTGCTGGCGCTGAGCAATGTATCATCCGCGTCGGTCGCATTACTGATAATGAAATATACCGCGCCGTTATTGCCCGAAGCGGCAGGGCGAGCCAAGGCATCCATTACCTTGAATTCACCCGACCTTGCACATCCACTGACCAACAATGTTGCCAGCAGGATTGTAGAAATCAAAAGTTTGTTTTTCATATGTGTCCTTCTTGAAAATAGAATTTGACTTTCATCGTCTGCTTTGAACCTTTGGTTCGCAGCAAGATGCCTGGATAAACCAGTATTGTTCAGTCGTTTTTTTTGTCAATGACAACCTCATCAAGGCGACATCCCCTCATGATTCGTTTCTTTCGGTTCGTCCATTACAGGCGGAAACCCTTTACGAGCCAGAAGGTCCTGCATGGCGGCAATTTCGCTTGTTTGTGCATTGACGATGGATTGTGCTAATGCCAACACTTCGGGGCTTTTGGCGCTCTCCAGCGCCGCCTCCCCCATGAGCACTCCACCACGGTGGTGGACAATCATCAATTGCAGGAATAATCCATCGGCTTTCACACCCTGCAATTCGCGTAATTCATTCAACTGCACCTGGGTGGCCATCCCAGGCATTCCACCATTGACCGGCATGTCCATCCACATCATAGCCGGGTCGGTGCTGGCAATTGGATATTGCCATACGGCCAGCCACCCCTGCATCTGACCAATCTGCGCTTGTTGTGTCAGCATAATGTCCAGGGCAAGCTGTCGCATTTCCGGGTCTTCTGTCCGGTCACGAAGCAGTGTAGCCATATCCACAGCTTGTGCGTGGTGCATCATCATGTCCCTGGCAAAGCCTGCCTCAGGAGAGTTTTCGCCAGGCGCAGAGGACTGCCGTGTGCCCAGCCAGAAGGCAAGCACTGCCACACTCACCAACAATACAGCGAATGATAAGAGCATGAGAACATCTAACTTGTGCACCGCGCGGGGCAAGGACGTCTCAGGCTGTAATTCTTCGGTCATCATCATGTCTCCTAGCCTGGTTGCCCCACTCCACCCGTGCAAGGTGCTCCAGGCTCAGGTCCTTGTGGGCTCAGTTCGTATTGTTCAATAAAGTCCTTTATCCTGGGATCATCAGCCTGCTCCACCTGAAGTTGGTATCCCCAGGCGGAAATTACAATCGGGCTGGGCAGATCAGGGTATGGACTCAGCAAGCGAAAACCGCTTTGACGGGTGAGTGCCTGTAATGTCCGAACTTCCAAGTCAGGCAGGTCAGGTCGATAGGTGATCCAGACCGCGCCATGTTCAAGGGAGTGAACTCCATTTTCATTCGCGATGGTCTCGGTATACACACCACAATTTTGCCAGACAGGATTGTGGGCTCCCCCAACAGGCGGAGTCTGGTCGTAACTTACGGTTTCACTGACATGATCCCGGCTAAGAGCGGTGTATTCCGTAACTCCCTCGATCTGTTGTTTTCCCTGCTCCCTGGCGTTGAACATGAGAAAAATCGCGATAATCGCCGCGAATGCCAAACTGCCGGAGATGATGCCATTACGCAACTTCAGGCGGCGTTCCGCTTGGCGTGCTACCTTTTTTGTGGAAATGGATTTCTTGTTTTTGGGTTGCATCGGGGTCCTCTTAATCATTTAACTTTAAGATTGTATTACCAGACCGAAGATTGCTATTTTGAATCTTTCAAGATCTGTCGAATATCATCTGCAATCTCTGTGGCAGTCGTACCATACGGGAAGGTCATGAACAGACTGCCACTCTGATTCAGAACATACACACTTGCCGTGTGGCTTACCAGATAACCAGCTGCGCTATCTGATTCCTGCTTCTCAACAAAAACTCCCAACTCCTTCCAGATTGAAGCAAGCGCTGTCATATCGCCACTCAGTCCTATGAATTCAGGATTGAATCGCGCGGCATATTCAGCAACTTTATCAGGCGTATCACGGTCCGGGTCGGCGGTAATCATCACGAAACGAACCTTTTGCGCATCCTCCCCCAGGTTATCATTGACCTGTTTGAAGGTTGCCAGGGTGACAGGACAAACATCGGGACAACTGGTGTATCCAAAAAATAGCAATACGATTTTGCCTTTTTGTTCGCTCAGACGAAACACTTCTTCGTTGGCAGTCTGGAGGGAAAAGTCTGTCACAGGCAAAGGAGGGTTGATCACCGTGCCGTGAAAGGAATAAGGTTTTCTGAAGACCAATTCCACAAGCATCGTCAGCCCAATGACTGCTGTCGCGATCAACAGCACAAAATACGGATTCTTCTTAATCATGTTTCTCTCTTTTATCCATTAATTTTCTCGCGCCAAACATCCCAAGCCCAAGAGCTGGCGCGGCAAGCAGGAACAAGATATATCCATGACCCTGCCACGCCAGTACGATGCCTGCGATAAGCATGAGCAGGCTAAGGGTGACCATTGAGATTGCCAGACCTCCCTCCACATGAACTGTATCAAACCCAAATATGGCGACGGAAAGCAGGCTGATCCCCGACAATATCATCACCACAACATCCACGGAGTGCGGCAAAATTCCTGGGATCGGAACGAGCACATACAGCCCAAACCCGACAAGCAAGACAATCCAATGCCACTTAATCAATGTTGGTACCCATTCGTGTTATCAATGTTTTTCTCCTTCGCTTTGAATTTCAAATGTGGCAGGAACCTTGGTACCCGTGCCGCGTAGACTTGCCACTCCGCGCCGAATCTCTCTTCCAGCGAACTCTCTTCGCGCCGTGCTCGACGAGAGAACGAAGGCACGGTCATTATCAACAACACCAACGGCGTCCATGTGAGATATGTCAACAGGATTCCGAACATCACCAGCCAGTAGCCGAGATACATGGGATGGCGGATGAAACCGTATGGTCCGCGCTGGACCAGGCGATGCCTCTCCTGCAACGGTGCGGACGAACCTGTGCTCACACCATACATCGCGCCTAATGCCCGGCGAGCCCACAGCGTGAGAAACAGCCCGACGAGAAAGATGATCAGCCCAAAGGGACGCGCGAGCGATATTACAGGTTCGGGCATTCGCAATGGAAGAGGAATCCACAGCAGAAATCCAAACCAGATAAAAAAGGCAATCGCCGCAAATCCGAGGATGACCTGCGCCCAGGCAGGCAAGGCAAACCAACCGCTCGAAATCAAACGCGGCGCATCCAGGTGATGGATACTGCCCAGCCAACTCATAACGACGGCAAGACCCAGGGCAGTTGCGCCCATGACAATAATCAAGTTCGTAACGGCTTCGAGATCCATCGGATGGTTGAATCAACTCAACAATTCAAGCAGGAAGACTGCCAGAAAGCCGACAAAAAAAGCGGAGGTCAACAGCGGATTTTCCGCCACCTCATGGGCTTCGGTAAGTAATTCCTCCGTCACCAGGAAGAGCAACGCCGCCGCACCGAAGGCAATCACACCCGCAAGCAAAGCCCCGCTTATCAGTGAAAGCGCCGCGCTGCCTGCCACAGCGCCAAAGATAAACAATCCCGATAAGGCAATGATGCTGGAAAGTATCCGACCGCGCGATATCCTGCCTTGTTTGAGTTCCAGCGCAACCGCCAGACCAAGCGAGATTAATTCGAATGCCAGCGCAACGGTCAATAGAATGCCTTGCTTTGCGCCCGCCGCAAAGCCGATGCCCAGCATCAAACCATCCACGACGATATCCACAGCAGTCGCGACGATCAAACTTCCCGAAGCTGTTTCGCTTTTTTCGAGATTCTTCTTCGCCCTTGTTTCGCTCCACAAGCGGACCCCGAGCATGGCGGCTGTCCCCAGGGTGAATCCAACCGCCGTTGCCAGAACAGAATGTTCGTGAACGAGATCGGGCAGGAACTCGACTGCGACAACGGCAAACACCACGCCCGCTGCGAAATGCATTAAGGCGCTGCGCGTGTTCTCGCCAGGTACGCGCAAGGTAGCCCATATTCCCGCGAGTGTCATCGTTGCGGCAGGGATCAAAGCATAACCAAGAAGTTGGAAGTAGTTAATCATCGTTTATGCCGCCAGATGTTTTTCCTTATACCCCAACAACCTCAACGCATTCGCAACGACAACCAGTGTACTGCCCTCATGAAAGACAATCGCAATTCCGATGCTGACGATGCCTGTCAGGGAGGTGACGATGAGTAAGGCAATTACACCCAGCGAGATAAAAAGGTTTTGCACAATGATGTTGCGCGTGGCGCGACCCAATCCTACTGCAAAAGGCAACTTGCTCAGGTCATCGCCCATCAAGGCGACATCGGCGGTCTCCAGTGCTACGTCAGTGCCCGCGCCGCCCATCGCAATGCCGACCGTGGCATTTGCGAGTGCGGGCGCATCGTTCACACCGTCACCGATCATGGCAACCTGACCATACTCCTTCACCAAATCACGGATAACGGTCAGTTTATCTGCAGGCATGAGGTCGGCGCGATATTCGGTCAAGCCGATTTCTTTCGCAATGGCAGAAGCCGAGCGCGTATTGTCGCCTGTCAGCATGATGGTATGAGCAACACCCGTTTGCTTGAGGGCTTTCATCGTTGGGGCGGCTTCGTGGCGCAATGTATCGGCGAGAGCAATCAAACCAATCACGGTTTTATCCTCTGCGATCCACATCAGGGTCTTGCCTGATTGTTGCAAGGTATCTGCTTTTTGAAGCGCATCAGCGGGAATCGTCACCATTGCCTCATCCATTAATTTGCGATTGCCGATCCAGATCGTTTTGCCGTTCGAGACGGCGCGCAGACCGCGTCCCGTCAGCGACTCGACTTCGTCCATGACGGAAACGGGCAGACTCTGAGCCGAACGGACGACTGCCTGTGCAAGCGGATGGGCGGAACGAGACTCCGCTCCCGCAACAAGCGACACCACATCATCTTCTTTCCACCCCGAGTCTGGGAACACGACCAAATCCGTCACCTCAGGCCGACCATGAGTCACCGTGCCTGTTTTATCGAAGGCGATGGCTTTGAGGCGACCGAGATTTTCGAGATGCGCTCCGCCCTTGACCAGCACGCCGTTACGCGCAGCTTGCGCCACACCTGCAAGGATCGTGGCAGGCGTGCCAAGCGCGAGGGCGCAGGGGGATGCCGCGACGAGGAGGGTCATGGCGCGAAGAAATGATTCGTGGAAAGGGAAGCCAAGCAACGGAGGCACGATAATGACCAACGCTGTAACGATCAACACGGCGGGAACAAAGACGCGCTCGAACTTTTCGACCGTTTGCTGGGTGGGTGATTTTTGCGCCTGCGCCTCTTCCACCATTTTCATGACACGCGCAAGCGTGGAGTCTTTGGCAAGCCGTGTCACTTTTACTTCCAACGCGCCTTCGCCGTTGACCGTGCTGGCAAATACTTGATCGCCCGGAACTTTATCCACCGGGAGAGATTCGCCTGTGACCGAGGCTTGATCCACGCCAGAGTTTCCTATCAGGATGACGCCATCCACAGGAATACGCACACCAGGGCGGACAATCACAACATCTTCCAATTGCAGGGATTCGACGGGAAGTTCCTGCTCTTTTCCATCACGGCGGACAAGAGCGGTCTTCGGTGCGAGGTCTGCCAACGCGCGTACAGCAGCGCGGGCGCGGTCGAGGGCGCGTTCCTCCAGCGCGTGACCGAGGCTAAAAAGAAAGAGAAGTAGCGCGCCTTCGGCAAACTCGCCGAGGAACGCCGCGCCGAGCGCCGCCATGACCATCAGCAAGTCGGTGTCGAAATGTTTCTCTTTGATCGCGTGCCAGGCGTGTTGCGAAATATCCCAACCGCCGAAGACATATCCGCCAATATAGAGCGTAGTTGCGATCCATGCGGGCAGACCGAAAAAGGTTTCCCCAAGCCAGCCGATTATTAGGAGCAATCCTGCTGTGAGACTGAATACAATTTCACGATTCTCTTTATACCAACTGCGGAATCCTTCTGCGGGAATTTCATAGCCCAGGGATTGAACGCGCTTTTCAATGGCAGGACGGTCCACCTTATGCTTGTCATATTCCACGCGCAAACTTGCGGCGGCATAGTTGACATTTACTGCCAGTACGCCGTCCATGCGACCAAGACCATGTTCGATGACCGTCACGCAGTCCGAACAATCCATGCCCTCGATGGGCGTGAAAAGGTGATGGTAACGGTTGGCAATTCCCGCGCCTGCACGCTGTGCCAATCGCTTCACCTGTTCGAGGGTCAGCAGGTTGGGATCGTAATGCAGGCACAGATCCACGGGCGTTTTCTCGCGCTCGAGATGGGCGCGCAGGATGCCCCTTTGATTCTGCAGAGAGACTTCGAGACGGTTGAGGCATTCATCCTGCTCATCCTTCACATTGGGCAAAAGCAGGGGTATTTCCAATTCGATTGTTTTTTCCATAAGGTATGTCCTTTTCAACTAGCAGGTACGGGAAATGGTTAATAGCCCTCGCCTTGAAAAGGCAGGGCAACAGACTGAAAGGTCAAAATTAAACTGTTGGTGGGTGGGAAATATTTTCGTGCAAACACCAGGGAATAATCTGATCCGGCGTTGGCATTACGGAAACATCAGGTTTGGTTTGTGATGACTTGGGCTGTTCTGGCAGGAGAATGCCGGCATGGATGACACAGACCGACTCACTGGAAGCGTGAGCCGTGATTTTGGCAGTGTTCACCCAATGCCCTGCCATCCCGATCAGGATCAGGAGGAGCAGGAGGGTTAGCACAACTCGTTGAATGGTGTTCTTCATAATTAACCATGCAGGACGTGATCAAGTCCGCGCTTGAACAGTTCGATCACATGATCGTCATCGAGACAAACGAATACATTACGTCCCTGTTTGCGGGTGCGAATAAGCCGCTTGTCACGCAGTCCACGCAACTGATGCGAGACCGCGGACTTGGTCAGCCCCAGGCGCTCCACAAGTTCACTGACGCCAACTTCTCCATTCAGCAAAGCGCTGATAATGAGAATGCGCGTCGGGTCGCTCAACGCATCGAACAGGTTGGCGAGATCGGAGGCGACTGCAGGGGTGACCTTATCCTTTGCCACGATTAGATCCAGCGGCGAACACTCATCTGGTACTTGCGGTAGTCCTCGCCATATTTCTCTGTGAGGAATGCTTCCTCCAGCCGCACTTGAACATGGATCAGGACAAAACCAAGTACGGTAACGGTCAGGGTGGCTGCAGTGGGCAATAACAATAGCAGCCCCACCAGCATAATCAGCATCCCCAGGAAGATGGGATTGCGCGAAACGCCGAACAAGCCATGCTGAACCAGAGTGGATTTGCTTTCTTCGTCAATGCCGATCCGCCACGAGTCGCCCATTTGGATTTGGGCGACCAACACCCAGATCAAAGCCAATATGAGCAATATGATCCCGATGATCATCAGCACGGAGGAATTCATCCATGTGATTGGGGACAGCCAGTGATAGTACCCTTCCAGGAAGGAAAACACGAACACGATCAGCGCGGTGGCGATCAGGGTCAGGCGGAATAGTTTGCCAACGAAGTCATGAACGGTATCGCCATTGCCAAGTTTGTAGGGGTTGATGCCTGTTCGTTTCCAGGCAATATACGAGCGCCAGAACATGGCGAGTCCAAAGAACAGCAGGAAGTAAACGGGGAGAAAGATTTTCAAGAAGGTATCCATAGACATCTCTAAATAGTTGAATAGTTGCTCAACTATTTGCAATCATACCCCCTGCTTGAAGATTCGTCAAGATGGCAGGGTGAACCCAAACGTTGTTCCCTGCCCTGACTGACTTTCCGCCCGTACTTTCCCGCCGTGCGCCTCTACTAATTGTTTTACAATCGCCAGCCCAATCCCCGATCCGCCGCTGGCGCGTGAACGGGATTTGTCAGCGCGATAGAAGCGGTCAAAGACAAAGGGCAGATCATCAGGTGGAATGCCCTCACCTGTATCAGATACCGTGATGAGGAGGCTCTGGGTTTTATCGTTTCTGCATGTCACTGTAACCCGTCCCCCTGCAGGTGTGTGACGCAAAGCATTACTGAGCAGATTGCGAATTACCTGGGCGATACGATCCGCGTCCACACTAATAGATGGCAAGTTGGGCGCAAGTTCCAATGCGAGTTCAATCTGGCTGGATTGTGCCTGCAAACGGAACGGCTCGACTGCCCGCATAATGAGTTCAGCGGGATCGATCTTCACGCGTTCCAGCTTCAATTGACCCGCTTCCGCCAGCGAAAGCAATCTTAAATCCGAAACGAGACGAGTCAATAATGCTGCTTCATCCCGCAGTGTAGCAATTTCTTGTGGACTGGCGGGCAGGACTCCATCCAACATGGCTTCCAGATTCCCCTGAATCACCGTAAGCGGAGTGCGCAGTTCATGGGCGACATCCGCGATCAGATTGCGGCGCAATTCTTCATGTTGTGCAAGCGAGTCCGCCATTTGATTGAATGCAGTTGCCAGCACGCCGATTTCATCCTGCGCTTGTGTCGGAATACGTTGATGCAAATCTCCCGCCGCGATTTTTTGAGCGGCGGAGGTTAGTCGTTGTATAGGCGCAACGATATGAAAGAAAAGCAATGAGCCAAGCAGCAACGCAACAACCGCGGCGATGATACCCGCCCACCATGTGGACCGATTGACCGATGAGACAAATTCCCCAGCGGGGCTGGTTGCATTTGGACTCGCATAAACAGGCAGAAGCGTTCCCACCTGCTGATTTCCTGCAATGACAGGCACACCTGCTGCTAAATCCGCTGATGAAAGACTCTTTCCAACATCCTGCGCGGCGCTATCGGCGATAATCGTCCCCTGCGCGTCGGCAAGCAGGAGACGCAATCCCATCATGTTCCAGGGATTGGAGGCAGAACCCATCATATCGCCGCCCATTTCCATTCCATTTCCTTCCTGCCACATGCCCCAGTTGTCCTCTCCCATCATCCCCATGCCATCATTCATCATGGATGTTCCCCAGGGATTATTGAGCAAGTTCTCCACACCCTGCCAATTCCCCTGACGACTGTAATACTGGGCAAGAGTGGGGGCAAGTTGCTGCGCAAACACCCGTCCATTTTGATCGATGTATTGGCTGAATTGTGTCTGCGTCGAACGGCTGACCAGGTAGGTGTCAATGCCGCCGCCGACCACAACCACCAATAAAAATGCACCCATTAGCTTGAGCCACAAACTACGCATCATGGCGAAACTCCGCAGAAAACCGATAACCCACACCGAACACTGTTTCAATGAAGCGCGGCGCGCGGGCGTCGTCACCCAGTTTGGCGCGCAAGTTTTTGATGTGCTGATCCATCACACGCTCATACCCTTCATAAGCCACACCCTGTGCGGCTTCGACCAACTGTAATCGGGTGAATGCCTGCCCTGGATGACGCATGAACGCGGCAAGAATCTCGAATTCGGTTGGAGTCAGATCGAGGAGCTGGTCATCCTTGGTCGCGGTATGCGCTTCGAGGTCCAGAACGAGTGTATCGGCGCGCAGGATGGGCGGCGGCTGCACCTGTCCACGACTTCGCCGCAGCACAACGCGTACACGCGCTGTTACCTCACGTGGACTAAACGGCTTGGTGACGTAATCATCCGCGCCCAATTCCAGCCCGATCAGTTTATCGCTCTCCTCACTGCGGGCAGTAAGCATGATGATAGGTGTATCCGTTTCGCGGCGGATCTGGCGGCAGACCTCCCAGCCGTCCACGTGCGGAAGGTGCAAATCCAGGATGACAAGATCGGGCTTTTCATGCCGAAAGGCTGGCATTGCCTGTGCGCCATCAGAGATGATGACAACCTGGTAGCCAGCCTGTTCGAGATACAACCGCAAGGTGCGGGTGATTTGCGCTTCGTCTTCAACGACCAAGATTTTGTCTGCCAAAACCAATCTCCTGCTATTCGAGCATGCCTAGGAAGGGGAAGACTGCTTTTGCGTTAGTGTGCGTACCAGCCAAAAAATGCCTCCGACGATGAGCGCAAGCACGCCAAGTGGAACGAGCCACATGAACGCCATGCCGAGAAATCCAAAAGGCATTCCCCAACCGCCCATCATCATCGGCATGTACCCGCGATAACCCATCATGTTTCCGTAGCCGTTCCAGCCGTCACAGCCATAACCATAGGCGGAATTGTTCCATCCAAAGGGCATGAACATGCCGCCAACCAAGCCAAGAGCAAACAGGGCGACTACGCCGATCACGATCCAGAGTGCAATATTTTTCATTGTATCATCTCCTTATTGTTGTTGATTTTTGAAATGGTTAGTTGTTTTGAGCGCCCGCTGCGATCCAATCCAAAATGGTTTGGATTTCTGCTGGAGTGAGGGGCGCGCTGCGGAAAGGCATGTAGCCGCTGTACACGTAGTAAGCAAGGCGGCTGTTGTAGACATCGCCAGGGATAATGACTGCGCCACTGGCGCCGCCTTTCAGTGCGTTCTCATATGTATCGAGATACAAGCCGTTCGTCCCGCCGTGACAGGCGACACATCGCGCTACAAAGATGGGCTGAACGTTATCTCTGAATGAAATGGATATTGAGGGAGTGGGAGAAGTCGGTGAACTGTTTGGCACAGTCGGCGTAAGGTTCCAGTTAGGGTTAGCCTGCCAGCCACTGCCATTTCCGTTCATCATGCCGCCATGCATACCACTCCAGTTATTGTCGTTCCAATCGTGCATCATGCCCCAGCCTTGTTGTCCCTGTTGTGAGTAGTTCGGATTCGTCATCCAACCATGCTCCCATTCTCCCTCTGGACTCATCATCCACCAGCCTGGTCTCCACTGTCCCTGCGGAGGAATGGCGGGCGGTGTCGCTTGTGGAATGGATGTTGCTTGGAATTGTTGCGGAACTATCGTCGGTTGAATCTGTTGTGGAACGAATGTCGGTTGGGCAAATTGTTGCACTGGGGCGCTGATGGCGCGCATCTGTGTGATGAAAGTTCCTGCCATGAACCCGCCCACCAGTACGGTTCCAGCCGCGACCAGTCCGAGAAGGATTTTTACGAATTTCATGGGGCATCTCCTGTTTGTGAAGTTACGCACAGGATAATCCCCAGATATATAGAAGTTGTGTAGAACAAGTGAAAAAGCCGTATAAATCCTTGACAGTTTCTCCTCTCGGGGTAAAATATCATTAAGTACTGATATAATGATATGAGGAACTATGATTATGATCTCTGCACCTTCCAAAACCGACCTCCAAGCCAAACTATTCCGCGGCTTCGGCGATCCGTCTCGTCTGGGAATTCTCGATGCGCTACGCAATGGCCCACTCACGGTGAGCGAAATCGTCGAGGCGACCGGCCTCTCGCAGCCTAATGTCTCGAACCATCTGGGCTGTTTGCGCGACTGCGGCCTTGTGGTCGCTGAGCAGGAGGGCCGCTATGTCACCTATCATTTGAGCGATGATCGAGTGGGTGAACTGTTGGCTCTGGCTGAATCGCTTCTGGCGGATGTCGCGCGCGGGGTCTATGAATGTACTCGTTACAACATCCCGCGGACAGAAAGTCGCAAGTAGATATGAAACTGCAACTTCGTTTTCTCATTGCACTACTTATTGCTCTTGCAGTTGATGGGCTGACCAAAACCTGGGCCGAAAGGACTCTGTCGCTTTATACCCCCATCCCTCTCATCGGACAATTCTTTCGTTTGACGTTGGGCTACAACACAGGTGTGGCATTTGGATTGTTCGCGAATGGCGGGATTGGACCACTGATACTCACGGGACTCATCATTATCGTCCTGGCAGTTTGGATGGTGCGCGCGCTGCGTGCGGGTGAGATTCCGCCTGTTGCAGCCTTTCCCATTGGGATGATTCTCGGTGGCGCAGTAGCCAACTTTGTAGATCGCCTACCCGATGGCCGCGTCACAGACTTTCTGGATATGGGCTGGAGCGCGGCTCGCTGGCCGACTTTCAACCTGGCAGATGGTTTTATCGTGCTCGGCGTCTCTCTCTTGATGCTGACAATTTCCAAACAAAGCCGCGATGATGCTCTTGTGGGTGAAGAATCTTTCACATGACGGGGTCGAGAATGAAAGTGGGCCAAGTCCCGCCGATTGTTTGTTGGTTATCAAAACAATTTTACGATTTTATCTGATAAGGAGAATAGAACATGAACGATGATCGCACCAACTATATTCCTGCCCTGCGATATGAATGGCTGACTGGTCTCTATGACACTGTGATGGACAAGTTAATGCATGAAACTGAGTTCAAGCAAGCTCTTGTTCGTCAGGCTCGGCTTGCTAAAAATCATCGCGTTCTGGATTTGGGTTGCGGAACAGCAACACTTACGCTCATCATCAAGCAATCTTTCCCCAATACGGAAGTGACTGGCTTGGATGGTGATCCCAAGGCCCTTGGAATCGCGAAAGAGAAGATTTCCAGATCTGGTCTAAACATTACTCTCGACGAAGGTATGGCATTTGATCTGCCATATCCCGACAACTCGTTTGATCGTGTGTTTTCTGGTTTGCTCTTCCATCACCTGACGCGTGAGGATAAGGAGCGCACTTTAAAAGAAGTATATCGAGTCCTGCGACCTGGCGGTGAATTACATGTAGCAGACTGGGGAAAGGCAAATAGTGTGAAAATGCGGCTGGCTTTCTTTCTGGTGCAATTTTTGGACGGTTTCAGTACAACTTCTGACAACGTGAATGGGCTGCTGCCGGTGTTTTTTAACAAAGCTGATTTTCAGGATGTCACGGAGACGGCTCGATATGCAACGATTTTCGGCACTATGTCGCTGTACAAATCCAGAAAGCCCGCTCATTCGTTCATGACTGCTACATGAAACGGACAGGACGTTTCTTGCCACGGAGATCAGCCCAATGACATTCTACATTGTCATCAGTCTACTTCTAGTGGTTTTAGTGTTGGCGAACCTGTGGTGGCGGTGGGTAAGCCGTCGCCACTCCATGCCCTGTCCGACTTTCTTTGCCGGGGCATTGGAAAGCCCATTAATGAACTGGCTGATAAGCACACAGACAACCCTGGATCGCATTGGGCTGCGACCGGGACAGCGCGTATTGGAAGTGGGCCCTGGCCCGGGCCGGCTGCTCATCCCTGCCGCCCGGCGAGTGCTGCCCGGCGGCGAAGTTATCGGCTTGGACATCCAGCCTGGAATGATTGAACGGCTCAAAGCGCGTGCAGCACAGGCTGGCGTGTCGAACCTGACGCCAATCCTGGGCGATGCAACGCAATCGCATTTTCCGCCAGATTATTTTGACGTGATTTATTTCTGCACCGTGTTGGGCGAAATCCCAGACCGGGCAGCAGCGCTGCATCAATGCCAAGCGGCGCTAAAACCCGGTGGTCTGCTTTCGATCACGGAAATCTTCCCCGACCCGCACTATCAATCGCGAACGACGGTGCAGCGGTTGGCAGAGTCGGTGGGCTTTCAACTGCAAGCCATACATGGATCATGGTACTTTTTCACGGCGAACTTTGTGAAAGCATATGTGTGATCGTTCTCCTCCGCATCCAGCGTGAAGAGCGCGCGATGATCGAAAAATTCGGCGACGCGTATCGCGAGTATATGAAGAGGACGGGGCGCTTCTTGCCGCGAGTGATACGTTGAAAGGCGGCCATGTTCAACGGCCAATGATGTCGAAAGTTAAAACTCAAATTGGAAACAAGTCAGGAGACATGACTTTGAGAGAGAATACTCTACAGTTGTTGCTCGACGTGCGCAAAGCCAGACAGCAAGGGCCGGCTACGATAAAGCAGCGGCAGCGCAAACGCCTTGCCGAGATGGTGGCCTATGCACGTGCCAACTCACCCTACTATCGCGAGCTTTACAAAGGCTTGCCTGAGCGGGTCGAGGATCCAACCTTGCTGCCGATCACCGACAAGAAGAAGCTGATGGCGCGTTTTGACGACTGGGTCACCGACCATGAGGTGACGCTTGAGAAGGCTCGTCACTTCGTTGAAAACCCCAATCTGTTCGGAAAGCAATTTTTGGGCAAGTACCTTGTAGTAACAACGTCTGGAACTACCGGGACTCACGGTATCTTTCTTGCAGACAGGCGATCCCTTTCCGTGGTCGGGCCACTCTTCTTAAACATGTTGCACGCCTGGCTCGGTGTCCGCAACATCCTCCGGATCATCACCGCCGGCGGACGCATCGGATTAGTTCTTGCAATGGGCACTCCAACCGCCACCGGCGTCGGCATTAGTTACTTCGGTGCGCGGCTCGGCAGAATGTTATGTCCCCTGTCGGTACGCGCTCCCCTATCTGATCTTGTGGCTGAACTCAACACATTTCAGCCCCTCATTCTCGTAAGTTATGGGACTGTAATGAAATTGCTTGCCAACGAACAAGAATCCGGCCGTCTGCACATCAAGCCGGTACTGATTATCGTGACAGCTGAAGGACTGGCTCTGAACGAATATGACCGCATTGCCAGTGTGTTCAACGCCAAAGTTGGTAATATGTATGCTTCCTCTGAGTGCCCTTTCATGAGTTATAGCTGCGAACACGGATGGCTGCACGTCAATAGCGACTGGGTGGTGCTCGAGCCGGTTGATGCTGACTACCAGCCTGTGCCGCCCGGTATACAATCGTACACGGTTCTCGTCAGCAACCTCGCCAACCGGGTGCAACCGATCCTGCGCTACGACCTCGGCGACAGCGTCCTGGAGCGCCCCGATCCTTGCCCGTGCGGGAACCCGCTGCCTGCGATCCGCGTGCAAGGTCGCGCCGCTGATATGCTTGTCTTTCCTACGGATCATGGTGAACGGATTACGGTTCCGCCGCTGCTGTTCGGCACCTCGATTTATCACATCCCAGGCATCGAGCAGTTCCAGGTCTTGCAGACCGCGCCGTTGAGCCTGCGCGTGCGCCTGCGCCTGGCACATGACTCCGAGCCGAATCGCGTGTGGGATGCGGTGCATACCGAGATCACATGCCTGCTCGCCAACCATAAGCTCAATCACGTTACACTCGAGCACGCCGATGAACCGCCGGAGCAAACGCCAGGCGGCAAGTACCGCGAGGTAATTTCGTTACGTTAAGTAGAGCACTTGTTGCTCCGTTAGATTTACACATTTACCTGCATAGGAGTAAACCAATGAACACCAAACAACTCGAACTTCGTGTCGCCAACCTTGATTGCGAACATGACGCCGCCGCCATTGAGCGCGGCCTGCAAGGCTTTCCCGGCATTGCCGAACTGAAAATCTATCCTAAGTCCGCCAAGGTAGCGATCACATATGATCCTGCCTCCACCAAGCCCGAAGCGGTGAAAGAAAAACTGGAATCACTCGGCTTCCCTCCGCAGAAGGGGATGGAGATGGCAGAACAACCAAAGCCCTGGCGTAACCCCAAGGTATTAACATCAGTTGCGTCAGGTGTGTTTCTGTTAATTGGCTGGTTACTTGGGCTGGCAGGTGTACCCGCAATTTTCTCAACCGTCGTCTACATCGCGGCGATTCTGATTGGCGGATACTATTTCGGATGTGAAGCGATTGAAGAACTGATCTTCGAGCGTGAAATTGGCATTGAGTTGCTAATGAGCACAGCGGCTGTCGTTGCTACGATCATGGGTCTGGCAGGCGAAGGCGCGATGCTGGTATTCCTCTATTCGATCAGCGAAGCTGCCGAAGGTTATACCGAAGAGAAAACGCGCGCTGCCATCAAGGCGTTGATGGATCTCGCACCAAAAGTTGCGCTTGTGCGCCGCGGTGGAGTCGAGCGCGAAATCCCTGTGCAAGAACTGGAAGTTGGTGATGTGTTCATCGTCAAGCCAGGAGAGGCGATGGCAACGGATGGCGAGATTCTTGTTGGTGCTTCCAGTGTTAATCAGGCGCCAGTCACCGGTGAAAGCGTGCCTGTGGAAAAACAGCCCGGCGATCCTGTGTTCGCCGGTAGCATCAACGGCGAGGGTGCGCTGGAAGTACGCGCCACCAAGACCTTTGCCGATAACACGATCAGCCGCATCATCCATATGGTTGAGGAAGCCCAGGAAAAGAAGGGCAAGAGCCAAAGGTTCATTGAAAGATTCGGCGCGCGCTACAGCCCCGCTGTGCTTGCGATTGGAATTCTAATTGCGATTGTGCCGCCGCTATTTTTCAGCGCGGATTGGGTCACTTGGATTACGCGCGCAACTGTATTCATAGTGGCAGCCGCTCCATGCGCGCTCGTCATTTCCATCCCCATCACTTTGGTGGCTTCCTTGGGTACTGGCGCGCGGCAGGGAGTGCTCATCAAAGGCGGCGTGTATGTCGAGGAACTGGCGAAAGTCAAGGTAGTGGCGCTGGACAAAACCGGGACGCTGACCCGCGGCGAGCCGGAAGTGACGGATGTGGTTCTGCTGCGCCAGGACGCGGATCGAATGGCGAGCTCACAGCAGGAATTGCTGGCGTTGGCGGCGGGCATCGAGCGGCGCAGCGGCCACCCGCTGGCGCAAGCCATTGTCCGGTATGCGGAGGACCAGGGTATTCAGCCATCTGAATTGGCAGACTTCCGCTCACTGACCGGTGCCGGAGCTTCTGCCAGGCTCGACGGACGCACGATCTATGTCGGCAGTCCAGATATGTTCCACTCCCGCTTCAACGTTGCACTTGACAGCGTATGGGAAGATATCAACCAGCTTCAAAGCCAGGGCAAAACAGTGGTGGTGCTGGGTGATGAAGAAGCTCCCTGGGGCCTGATCGCCATCCGCGATAACATCCGTCCCAATGCGGCGAAGGCGATTGATGCCATCCACACGGCAGGTGTGGAAAAAGTGGTGATGCTGACGGGGGACAACGAACGTACTGCCCAGGCGATTGCGCGTGAACTGGGTATTGACGAAATCTACGCTGATCTGAAACCGGAAGACAAAGTAACGAAGGTGCGCGAACTTGCTGAGTGTTACGGACACGTGGCGATGGTCGGCGATGGCGTGAATGACGCTCCTGCACTCGCTGAGGCAACAGTGGGAATTGCAATGGGTGCGGCGGGAACAGATGTGGCGCTCGAAACCGCTGACGTGGCATTGATGGCGGACGATCTCGAAAAATTGGCGTATGCGCTCAAGCTGGCAAAACGCAACCAATCGGTGGTGAACCAGAACCTGGCGCTGTCGGCCATCGTGATCGGCGCGCTAGTCATCGGCGCGATTGCAGGTGTCTTTTCATTGCCGATTGCGGTGCTGGGACACGAGATCAGCGAATTTATCGTCATTGGAAGTGGGTTGCGGATGTTACGCGCTTGAGGAGTTAGAGCAATGGAGACAAGTACTTTAGAGGTCGTGAAACGTAAGAAATCTGGCGCAGTGATCGCCAATCGCATAGTTTATTGGTTGAGCCGGAATTGGTTACTAGTTTTTAGCCTGGTCTGGGGTCTTGTGATTGGGCTGCCTTGGCTCGCACCGGTGTTCATGAAGCTAGGCTGGACAGGCGCAGCAAAGTTAATTTATCTGATTTATGCGCTGGAATGTCATCAACTTCCGGAGCGATCTTACTTTCTATTCGGGCCAAAGATGACCTATTCACTCGCAGAAATTCAAGCAGCCTGGCAGCCAACCAATAATCCGCTGATCTTGCGCCAGTTTTTGGGTAACCAGCAGATGGGCTGGAAAGTGGCCTGGTGTGAGCGAACTACGTGGTGGTATGGGAGCATATGGGTTACCGCGCTCACATATAGCTATATTCGTAGACGGTTACCCACCCTTACTTTTCGGGCCCTTCTCTTGTCAGCATTGCCTATGGCATTGGATGGTGGCACGCACTTCATCAGTGACATTATTGACTTTGGCAACAGTTTCCGTGACAACAATGCCTGGCTTGCCACACTGACCAATCACATTTTCCCAGCCACATTCTATGCAGGCGATGCATCAGGTTCTTTCAACTTGTGGATGCGGTTAATTACTGGCGTGATATTCGGAATCGGTATCGTTTGGTTCTCGTTTCCGCAAGTGGAAGTTACCATGAATGATCTAGCCCAAAGGATTGAACTCAAATTTCAGAAAGCGGGTCTACTTCTGTGATCGTTGCAGCAACACAATCGCCGATATTGTCATCATAGAAATTCAGCGAGATTGTTGAAGCAGGAATAGAAACCAGGCATTTAGAAGTACATAAACTTTCATACGTAAACGACACACCACAACCTCCCCCAGGCGCGAATCAATATATTTCGGCTGGCAGAAACTTCTGTCAGCCGATTTTTTATTTCAAAAAGGAGATTCCATGTTCACTTTGTTCAAACGTTTCGTCCGCGAAGAGGATGGTCAGGACTTTGCCGAATACGCCCTGATCCTGGGCGCCATCGGTGTGGTCGCGATTGCCGTGATCGCCCGCTATCGCAACGAACTGATCGCCGCCTTCGAAGCCGGCATCGAAGCCCTGCGCATGGCGCGAGGCGGATAGAGATGTTCCGCTGGAAGGAAAAGGGGCAAACGATGGCAGAGTTCGCCCTGGTCATGCCGATTCTAATTCTGCTTATGTTCGGCATGACCTTTGCCGCGTTCTATGCCTTCCGTTCCGCCTCCACGGATTGGGGCGTGTTCATCACGGGTGTCGCTTCCGGTTCATACAACACACCGGCGACCGAACATGCCCGTGACAATGTCTTATGGCCCGATCTCGCGGACCGGATCAATGCCGGGCAGACCGGTCCGCGTCAGGTGCGTTCGTTGATCAGTGTGGAGGACTCACGGGATTGGATCTTTGGCATTCGCCTGATCGAAGCGCAACGGGCCGAGACCAACTTTCGCCTTTGGCGCTTCTATCCCGGCCCGCCCCCTGCTGGAGGGTTCGAATGAAAACCCCGTACCGAAAAGGCGAACGCGGACAAGCCTTGGCAGAAACGGCTTTGTTCGCAATGCTGGCAGTCATTATGGCATTCGGTTTGCTGGCATGGATCCCAACGCATCGGGCTCGCACCGCGGCGACTGCAGCTGCCTATGCCTGTTCACAGTTCCTGTCGCAATCGCCTGATCCCGCACGCGCCCGAAATAATGCGGTGAATGTCGCCTGGCAAACCCTGAATGCGGATTGGTCCGCATCAGCGGGCGTGCAATATCGGGTGCAGGTCTCGCCGCCCAGTGGACCGGGAGAGCCGGGTCAGTGTCTGGTCTCGTTTCAAGCGCCGACCTTGTTCGACGGTCTACTGAGTTTGAGTGAAAGCGGATGGAACAGTGAGTGGTTCATCTCGCGCTCGGAGACCTGGAAGGCAAAGTGGCGATGAAGATCAAACTCAAAGAACGCGGACAATCTGTCGCCTTGTTCGCCATCCTGATGCCCATCATGTCGCTCTTTCTGTTGGGCATCCTCGATTACATGGTGACCAATGCGCGCGTGATGGAGACCGTGGCAGCCGCTGACCTTGCCGCCCATGCCGGCGCACAGGAGATCACAGTCTTGCCGGATGGGACGATCACTGCAACCACTGCCGGCAACGGAATTGCCGCTGCCTACTTCAATTCACAGCGACCGGGGTCCGCACACCTCAACTCCGTTTCCTG
>QZIJ01000077.1 GCA_003598975.1 Anaerolineaceae bacterium
ACATCAAGAAAAATATTTCGGGGCAGAACACGTTGCAGGCCAAGGGAAAACTCAAACGCTTGACGCGCGTCGTGCAGGCGATTGAGAAACTCGGCATGGATACCGTGCTAAATACAAAGTGGGTCGAACTAGGCGTGAGCATGACCACCTCGCCATTTGGCGTGGAGGAGGCCGAGCGACACGTGCGCGCCCTGCGCCTGCCAGATAACCGTCCGCCGAAATTCCATTTGCGCTTGAAGACTGCTTCGCGTTCGGGCGAGTTGGTCTTGCGGACGAAAAACTTGCAAGTCGGTTATCCACCCGACAAAGAGCGCGGCGACGCGGGCAAATTGCTGTTCAAGGCCGAAGACATCACCCTGCGCCGACAGGACTGCGCGGCGTTGATCGGTCCCAACGGCGCAGGCAAGACCACTTTCCTGAGAACCGCTTTGGAAAATTTGTCTCCGCTGGCAGGCGAGGTCATCATGGGCGCGTCGCTCCACATTGGCTACTTCGCCCAAGCCCACGAGGGACTCGACCCGCAGAAGACGCTCATGCAGGAGATTCAGACCGTGCGGCCTGAGTTTTTGATTCATGAAGTACGCGATCTGCTGGGCAAGTTCCTGTTTTCGGGCGATGACGCCTTCAAACTCGTGGACATGCTCTCTGGCGGCGAGCGCGGACGTCTGGCCCTCGCCAAACTGGCGCTCCAGCAGACCAACTTCCTCCTGCTCGACGAACCGACCAACCACCTCGACATCCCCGCGCAGGAGGTGTTGCAGTCCGTGCTCGATAACTACGAGGGGACGATCCTGCTCGTCAGCCATGACCGCTATCTGATCGACGCGCTGGCCACCCAAATTTGGGAGATCAACCCCGATGAGTCCGCGCTGACGGTCTACAACGGCACTTATTCGCAAATGAAAGAGGAAAGAGAGAAGCAGGCGGCGAGGCTTGTCGAAGAGAACGATATTCGAAATTCGAAAGTCGATTCTCGAGTATCGACATCGTCCCCGAAGGGGAATTTCGAATCTCGTAAAACGAAAAACATAAAGAACAAGGAAGAACGCCGAAGACTCGCCCAACTCCAGGAACTCGAGAACGCCATCGCCGCCCTCGAAGCGGACTTGGCGAATCTCGGCGCACAATTGGAGAGTCCGTTCGTGAACCCGAAGGAGGTCGCGGTGATCGGGAAGGAATATGAGCGCGTCCAGAAGGAGATGGATGAGAAGTTGAGGGAGTGGGAGGGGTTGCAAGGATAGGCAGGATAAAACGAGTTGTGATATAAAAGAAGCCATGAGAACCAAATTTATGGAACGCCGAGGCAAGTTGCAGGATATGGACAGGTCATTCGACCTGAAATTCTGGCAGTCCCAGCCGCCTAGGGCGCGCTTCGATGCCGTATGGGAGATGATCGTCCATGCCATGAAAGTAAAGGGACGCGATGTTCGTCAACTCCGACTTCAGCGATCTGTTACGCATTTTCAACGACCACAACGTTAGATACTTGGTTATTGGCGGATACGCGGTGGTTCAATATACCGAACCGCGCTTCACCAAAGACCTTGACGTGCTCATCAGCACAGACCGAACGAACGCGAAATCTGTTTTCAACGCGTTGAAGGAATTTGGCGCGCCGCTGGCTGGTTTGACCCCAGATGATTTTGCAGAGGAAGGCTTTTTCTTTCAAATGGGCGTGCCACCCGTGCGCGTGGATGTACTCATGGGAATTCCAGGCGTTCAATTCGAAGAATGCTGGAACAGGCGCGTCGTTGTAAACTTCGAAGGGATGGATGTTATCTTCATTTCAAAAGAGGACCTGATTGCTTCCAAACGCGCGGCGGGGCGGCCACAAGACTTGCTCGATGTTGACTCACTCTCCCAAGAATAATGACCAATCGGCGAATCTCGGCGCGCAGTTGGAGAGTCCGTTCGTGAACCCGAAGGAAGTGGCGGTGATCGGGAAGGAATATGAGCGCGTCCAGAAGGAGATGGATGAGAAGTTGAGGGAGTGGGAGGGATTGCAGGGATAGGCATGAAAAACTATTTTGTCTCACATCAAAAGCAAGTCATGGGCACCAGCTTATTTGTTCTTTTGCTCATCAGATTCGTTGATGGCTTACTTCCAAAAACAATATGGGTTGATAAATTAACGCTTTCATACGTTTACGTCACTGTCACATTTGTCCTGCTTGCTTTGATCATTTGGTTGGATAGAGAAAACTTAGTCAATTTGAATATTGATCAAACCTTCATTTCGTTTTTTGCCATATCTACTATTTTGTTCTCAACTTGGTTTTCGTTAGAAATCATCGGATCAATTGCGCTTGGCATAGCATTCACTATATGGATTTGGTCGGCATTGTTTGGAATCGTTATCGGGATAATCGCTGTAATTGTTCTTGTCTTGCGTCGCTCTCAAAAGTTGATTTTGAAAGCAAATCAAGGTCCAATTGCCTTTTTGAAAAGCACATTTTTTGGGATTTTGCCAGTTCTTATTTTCAGGTTTCTTCTCAATAAAAATGGATTATCAATTTTCACACAAGGTTTCTCTGAAGTCGAAAAAACAGGGCAAATCGCTTGGATCATAGTTTTTGGATTGTGGGGTGTTGTTTTTGAAGAAATGTTATTCAGAGGAATGTTCTGGTCATTTTTACGTGAAAGGAATTTTGGCGACGGGAAAATTTTAATTATTCAAGCCGTCGTTTTTTGGATTTGTCATCTAAATCTTATTTCGAGGTCATCGTTTTGGTTTGGATTGCCTTTGATGAGTCTTTGGTTGGGTTTTCTTGTAAAGCGATATAAATCTTTGACGCCATCCACAATTACTCACTTTGCTTACAACTTTATTTCAGTCATAATGAGAACTGCAATGTAAAGTCGCGCGCCTGAATTGAATATGCCGAATACAGAGATATGAATGAGCAAACAAAGAAGGCTGGAGCTGTGTCCAGCCTTCTTTTTATTCAAGCGGTTTGCAAGTCTACGCCGACAGCGCCAGTTCTTTCACCAACGTCTGCGGCAGGGAAATCCCTTCCATTTCACGAACCACTCTCTTTCGGAACGAAGTAAACATCCGTCGGCTTCAACTTGGAATTGCGCAGGAAGCGCGGCTTGACCTGCATCCCGATCCAGTCCAAGCCGGGCGCGTCGATGTCAATGCCCATCAGGCGGGTGAGCAGGAGCGTGTCCACGCCCTCGAATTCGATCAGCGCCAGCACGAACGGCGTCTCGGGCAGGAACTCCTCCGAGCCAAAGTAGCAGACGGTGAAGGCGTGGACTTTGGCAGGAACGTCCGTGATGTCGATCCACTTCGTCTCCGCGCCCGAGTAGATGTCGTGGCCGCGCGGGTTGGCGGTGGTGTAGCCGCTCTTCGGGTCGCGCGTGGCGAGCAGCCGTTTATTCGTCAGCGCCGCGAACCACGGGCTGTCCTGTCCGTACGAATGCAGGTAGGTAATCTTGTATTCCTGCTCGATCTGGATCGGCGCCATTTTCTTAAGAAACGCCAGCGATTCTTCGTCGGTGCTGATCGGGAACGGGACGCCATGCACGACGAACCCGCCGAGGGTTTCTTCACGTTGGGTGGGTAATTTAGCCATGTGATTTTCCTTTCGTCGTCCTGAGCGGAGGGCGTACTCGCCCGCAGTCGAAGGACGAGTTCCCAGCGACCTGCCCTTCGACTACGCTTCCTCGAAGAGCACTCGGTCGCTCCGCTCAGGGCAGCGAGTTCCTTTTATCCTTCTCTCTCCAACACCGACACGGTGACGTACGTCCCCGTCCCCGCGTGACTGTGGATCGCGCCCCGCTTCGCGTTCTTGACCTGTAGATGGTCGTCGCGGAAATGGGTTTTGATCGTCCCCTGGAGTTGCCAGATCGCGAACACGGCCTGCATGAGTCCCGTCGCGCCGACGGGATGTCCGCAGGCGATCAGCCCGCCCGAGGGGTTGACAGCGCAGACGGGTTTGTCCTTCAACTTCAAGCCGTAGTCAATGTTCGGCAGGAAGGCCTTGCCCGATTCCGCGAACGGACCGCCCTCGCCATAGCGGCACAGGCCCATGTCTTCGTAGGTTTGGATTTCACTGGATGTGTACGCGTCGTGCAGTTCCACGAAGTCGAGTTCGTTGAGCGGATCGGAGATGCCCGCGTGCTTGTAGGCCATGTTGCCCGCCGTGCGTCCCGCGCGGAACGAGTGGACGCCGGGATAGCGCGTGCCGTGATCCCAAAGTTTCTTGTAGTACGCCTTCGTATCGTTCGAGGATTTCTCCTGCTCAGTGGCGTAGTTTTCCATGAAGAAGTCATAATCCACGTGCGGACGGTCGGCCATGCGCATCATGTCTGTGCCGCGGCCGATGCCCGTCACTTTCACAAGCGGACGCGGAATCTTCGCGCCCGCGGCTTCGAGTTTTTTGAGTCCCTCTTCCGAGACGAGGATGGTCGCCGCGGCGCCGTCGGACATCACGCAGATGTCGAGGCGGGTGAGCGGCCACGCCACCATCGGCGAGTTGCGGACATCCTTGATGGTGACGCGCTGGCTTTTCTGCGCGTACGGGTTGTGGAAGGCATTGATGTAGTTCTTCACGCTGACGTGCGCCATCTGCTCGACGGTGGTGCCGAACTCCTTCATATGGCGTGTCACCATCATGGCGTAGTAGCCCGAATAAAAACCCCCGACGGGATAGTCGAACGACACGTCAGAGGCTAAAGCGATGAACTCATTTCCCTTCCACGTCTCCACGTGAGACATGGTCTCGAAGCCGTAGGCCACGCACACGTCCATGTGACCGCTGGCGATGTTCTTCCACGCCTCCTGGAAGCAAAGACCGCCCGTCGCGCCGCCGCCCTCCACGCGGTGACCGGGCTTGGGGCAAAGACCGAGGTAGTCCTGTGCCATGATGCCAGCCATCAACTGTCGGGCGAAATGATCCGAGAAGTACGAAGCCACCGAACCGTCCACAATTTTGGTGAAGGTCGGGAAGTCCAGTCCGATATCAGCGATGGCGTAGTCGTACGCCTCCTTGATGACGGCCTGGAAGGTCTTGTCTGGGCGGGCTTTGGCGAACTTGGAAACCCCGCCTGAGATTGCGTACACGGGTCTCATCAGCGAACCTCCTTGGGAAGTTGGAATGGTTCGATTGTAATGGAAAACGCGGGGAATGCGGAAGTGTGCCAGCGAGTTAAAGTAGGCCATGCTGTATAATATTCCCCATGATCGAACTCACAATCCCAGGACGCGGCGAATTGCGCATCGAACACATCGTCACCGACGTGAACGGCACGCTGGCCGTTGACGGAATCCTGCCCGACGGACTCGCCAAACGCATTGGCACGTTGCGCGACCGCCTCACCATCCACCTGCTGACCGCGGATACGCACGGACGGCAGGCTGTCATTGACGGGCAATTGAATCTGACCGCCGTCCGCATCAAAGGCGGGAACGAAGCGGGACAAAAAGCCGATTACGTAAAAAACCTCGGCGCGGACTCGGTCGTCGCCATCGGGCAGGGAGCCAACGACGCCGCCATGCTCAAGGAAGCCGCGCTCGGCATCTGCGTCATGTCACAGGAAGGCGTTGCTGTGGAAACCCTCCTCGCCGCCGATCTGCTCGTTCCAGATATTTTCGCCGCGCTCGACCTGTTCGATAAACCCCTGCGCCTCATCGCCAGCTTGAGAAAATGACCGCCCCCGATTTCACGCCCCTCAACCCGCCTGAGCGCCCCGTGCCTCACGATGCGCGCGCCCGCCGTCGGCGCGCCCGCCGCACGCTGTTCCCCGCCGACGCGGAAGGTCAGGCCGCCGTCCTCGCGGACCTGGCGCGGCGTTCGTATCCCACCTTTGAATTGTTCATCTATGCCATCCTGAGCGGGGCCATCATCGCCGCAGGCTACCTGCTCGATTCGCAGGCCGTGCTGATCTTCGGCATTCTGGCCGCGCCCCTGCTCACCTCGTGGGTGGGACTGTCCATCGCCGCGGTCACTGGCTCGCCGCGTTACTTCTTCCAGACCTTCGCCGCGCTCCTCATCAGCGCCCTCATCGTTTTCCTCATCGGTGTCGGGGCAGGATTCGCAGCGCTTCCCTTCGAGCCGCGCACGCACCAGGAAGTTCATCTCCACGCCTCCCTCTGGATCCCCGAACTCGCCGTACTCACCCTCGGCGCCATCCTGCTGGTCATCACCTTCGTCCGCACCGAAGACAGACCCTACTTGCCCAGCGTGGTGCTCGCCTACTCGTTCTACCTTCCCGTCAGCGCGGCGGGCTTCGGCCTCGGCGCAAATCTCGATGGCGTCTGGTCTGATGCCGCGCTCGTGGCGCTCGTCCATTTTTCGTGGGCGACTCTCTTCGCCATCCTCACGCTGGTGTTCATGCGCTTCCGCCCGCGCTCGTTTGGCGGATTCATCTTCAGCCTGCTGATCATCATTGCCATCCTCGCCGCCCTCATCACGTGGATGGGATTCGGAGGGGCCGCTCGGAATCTCGTCAACGGGACCACTCTCCCGTCCAAGCCTGAAGCGACAAAGACCACGCTTCCCACTGTGACTGTGAGTTGGTCGCCCTCTCCAAAGCCGAATCCCAGCCCGAGCGCGACTCTCCTCCCCAGCCCATCCGCAACGGCCTCCTCGACGGCAACTGAGTCCGCCACCGAAAACCCCGCCGAGACGTCCGCGCCCTCCATCACCATTGTGCCGACGCCTGTCTTTGCAAAGATCAATTCACCAGAGGGAGGC
The DNA here is from genome assembly GCA_003598975.1 of Anaerolineaceae bacterium. GTDB lineage: Bacteria > Chloroflexota > Anaerolineae > Anaerolineales > Villigracilaceae > Denitrolinea. Next base: position 6,702 of record QZIJ01000077.1, read on the forward strand.
GGAGCGCGTGTACGTTCCTCGCCCGGCGGCGATTACCTGTTCACGCTCAACAATGGCTACATCGTGACCGTCCTCGGCGAGACCGTGGACGTGGGCGGCGTGATCTGGGTCAAGATTCTGGTGGATCGCAACGGCGAGAAAACGGAGGGCTGGATCATCCAGTCCCTGCTGGCAACGGCCACGCCCATCGTCAATTGGGAGCCGACCGAAACACCCACACCGACACAATAAAAATTCGTAGGGGCAGACCCGCGTGTCTGCCCAGGGCGAGATGACCTCGCCACTACAGGAGACACCCATGCCCATTCATTTCGGCACCGACGGCTGGCGCGCCGTCATATCAGACACGTTCACGTTCGGCAATCTTCGCATGGTGGCGCAGGCCATCGCGGACGCGGTCGCGTCGGAGCATTGGACCAAGCCCACAAACGGCGGACAGGCCGAAGGCGTCGCCCTGAGCGGAGGGTCGAGTAGCGGAGCGTATCGAGGCCCGCAGTCGAAGGGTCCAGAAAGAATCGTGGTCGGATTCGACACGCGCTTCCTGTCGGACAGATACGCGGGCGAAGTGTCGCGCGTCCTCGCCGCAAACGGATTCGTTGTGCATCTCGCCCAGTCCGATTCGCCCACGCCCGCCATTTCGTACGCGGTGAAAAATCTCGGCGCGGTGGCGGGTGTGATGATCACCGCCTCGCACAACGCGCCGCGCTACAACGGAGTCAAGTTGAAGGGCGCGTTCGGGGGATCAGCCCTGCCCGAGCAGTGCCGCCGCGTGGAAGTGTACATCAACGACAACGAGCAACAGGCGCGCGGCCCGAACCTGATGGATTTCAAAAAAGCGCGCGACCTGGGGCTGATCCAAAAGTTCAACCCCCTGCCCGCGTATTACGACCACCTGCGGACGCTCATCAACAGTGACGTGATCGCGGACAACCCCCAGCGCATCGTGGTGGATTCGATGTACGGTTCGGGACGCGGCGCGATCAAGGGCTTTTTGCAGGGGACGGGCTGTGAGGTGGCCGAAGTCCGCAACCAGATGAACCCCGGTTTCGGCGGAGTCCATCCTGAACCCATCGCGAAAAATCTGGGCGCGCTGGCTTCCGCGATCTCCTCTGGGATGGGAGCCTTTGGCCTGTGCACAGACGGTGACGCGGACCGCATCGGCGCGATGGACGAGCGCGGCGTGTTTGTTGACCCGCACAAGATCTTCGCGCTCTCACTGAAATACTTAGTCGAGAAGCGCGGCATGAGCGGCGCGGTCGTGCGGACGGTCTCGACGACGCGCATGATTGACCGACTCGCCAAGCGCTATGGACTTAAACTGTATGAAACGCCCGTCGGTTTCAACCACATCGCCGATTACATGATGAGCGAGGACGTGTTGATTGGCGGCGAGGAATCGGGCGGAATCTCGTTCAAGGGACACATCCCCGAAGGCGACGGCCCTATCATGGGATTATTGCTGGTGGAGATCGTGGCCGCCATGAACAAGCCGTTGCATGTGCTGGTGGATGAACTGCTCGCGGATGTTGGCCCCGCCTTCTACGAGCGCACCGACCTGCGCCTCAGCCGTCCCGTCGCGAAGGCTGAGATGACTGAGTTCCTCACCAAGCAAGCCCCTGCGGAAATTGGCGGATTCAAAGTGAACGAGATCAGTCAACGCGACGGCGTGAAGTACATCATGGCTGACGACTCGTGGCTGTTGATTCGTCCTTCGGGGACGGAACCCGTGCTGCGCGTCTACGCCGAGGGGCGGACGCAGGAGATGGTCAAGGCGTTGCTGGGATATGGGGAGAAGGTCGCGGAGAGGGTGGTGTAAAGCAAGGATGAAAGATGAAAGATGAAGGATCGTTTTGTAAAATGAAATGACCAGATATGTCGCCTGTACAGTTGGGTTCATGAAAGGAAGCAGACATGGACATTGACATTGCGCAATTGGCCGTGGATACCGCCAAATTCCTCGCGCCGTTCCTGCCGTATTTGTTGAAAGGGACGAAGATCGCGGCAAAGGCTGCCATCGAAGAGATGGGTGAGGACTCATGGGAAAAGGCAAAGGAAGTGTGGGGCAAGTTGAAGCCCAAGGTGGAGAAAAATCCCAGCGCGAAGAACGCGGTTGAAAAAGCCGCGCGCAAACCCGATGACCAGCGCGTGGTGGGCAATCTCGAAGTGGAATTGGAAGAAGTTTTCGAGAAAAACAAGTCCCTTGCCCGCTTTGTGAATGACAGTATTTCCATTGGCGGGAATGTGACCGATGCGATCATTGTCAAGGGAAATAAAAATCTGGTTGCCACAAAGGGTGGACAGATTCACCAGACTACCAACATCTTCAAAGCTAAGTCATCTGCAAAACAGGCGAAGGCTCAGAAGGCTTATCGGCTCTACCTTGATAAATTGCGCCGCCATTGCAATTCCCTGCCATTGGCTGCATTGGGCGGGGAAGATGGCGACGAGGATATCACCCTCGATAAAATTTACATAGACCTCGACACCACCCTATCCAAAGCGATAAAAGAAGAAAGCAAAAAAGGGGTCAAAGCCGCTTTTATTGTTGATCAAGATCAGACCATTACAGTAATGGAAGTGGCATCACAATCAAAGCGCCTGGTTTTATTGGGAGACCCTGGCGCGGGAAAGAGCAGTTTTGTCAAATATTTGATTGCCTTGCAGGCCGGTGTTTTGCTTGGCGAAGTAAAAAAGCCGCTTTCAGGCTTTGACCGGACGCTTATTCCCGTATTGGTGGTTCTACGCGATCTTCGCCCAAAACTTGCCGGTCTGGAACTGGAAAAGCTGTCCGCTGAAAACCAAAAGCAAGCCCTGGCAAATGCCATCCTCGAAAAGGTATTCGAGGATATGAAAGCCAATAAAACAGGCGATGCCATTCCTGTTATACAGGAGGCGTTTGAAAATGGGAAAGTCCTGCTTGTTTTGGACGGCCTGGATGAAGTGCCGCAAAATCTACGCGCCTGTGTTCGGCAGGCGGTCGGGGCGGCGCTCCAGTTGCACAAGATCGAGCGCGTGATCATCACATCGCGAAGCCGTTCCTATGTTGGGCAGGCGGTTTTTCCAAATTTCCAGTCGCATACCATCGCGCCGTTTACCAGGAAAAAAATTGCACAGTTTGCCCGCGCTTGGTATAACGAACGACATCAACTTGGGCGGATCACTTTGGATGAATCTAAAAAACGGGCGGATGATCTGGCTGGCACAGCCGCCACCCCCGAAATGATGAAAATGGCAAGCAACCCGATGATGTTGACCAGCATCGCCATCATCCATCAAAAGGATATTGGACTGCCCAGGGAACGGGTGCGCTTGTACAGCCTTTTTGTGGATGTGCTGATTAGTCGCTGGCAGAAATACAAGGCAGGAGAAGGAGAATTTGCGCCTTCGCAGGAATTGGCAAAATTCATTAAGGATGATGATCGTTTGCGCCCCACGCTTCAAATCCTCGCTTATGAGGCGCACCGCGTCAGCCGAAAGGAGGAACTTGCCAACCAGGGCAAGTCCGATAAATCAAAAGAAGCCGATCTTTCGCGGGGAGACGCGCTGGTTTTGCTGGAAAAGCCAGAATATCTCGGCAATATCGAACTTGCGGCTGAATTTCTGGACTACGTAGACCAACGCTCTGGCCTGCTGGTAGGGCGCGGCGGCGATCCAGAACACCCTACTTCATATAGTTTTCCGCATCGCACCATTCAGGAATACCTTGCGGGGTGTTACCTGATTGGCCGCGGACGTGACCGCGGGCGCGAATTCTATAAACATGCCGCAGAAGACGATTTTTGGAGTTTGGCGGCTTTAATGGGTGCGGAAGAGTTGTATTACATCAACAAAAGCGCCAGGGAAACCCTGCTCGACCTGATTTACTATCTCTGCTCAGAATCAGAACCAGAGACCGAACAGGATGAACGCGCCTTGCTCTGGTCGGGACAATTTGCTTGCCTGTTTGGACGCGAAACCATACAGAATGATACTCTGGGCAACCGCGGCAAAGCCTATTTGGACAGGCTCATTCCACGCACGATTGCGCTTTTGGGTAGCAAATTCCTTCCACCTCGTGAGCGCGCCGAAGCCGGTGATAGCCTCGCCCGCCTCGGCGACCCGCGCTTCGATGCAGCGCATTGGCATTTGCCAAAGGAATCCCTGTTCGGTTTTGTCCACATCCCCGCAGGCGATTTCATCATGGGCACGAAGAAAAAGGATATCGAGGGATTAATCAAAAAATACAGCGGACAAAAAGAATGGTATGAGACCGAAGTAGAGCAACACACGGTAAGCCTGCCCGATTTCTACCTGGCGCGTTATCCCGTTACCGTTGCGCAGTTTAAAGTTTTTGTGGAGGAAACAAAATACGACAAGGCAAGCGAAAGCGCACTGAATGGCGCTCCAAATCATCCCGTCCGTTATGTGACCTGGTTCGATGCCATCGAGTATTGCAAATGGTTGAATGAGAAACTCAAAGAGGCCGCATCCAGCCAAAAGGGAGAAAATGAAACGGAGAAAAATTTCTGGCAGGGCATTCAGGATGGCAAACTTATCGTCGCCCTGCCCAGCGAAGCGGAATGGGAAAAGGCCGCGCGCGGCGTGGATGCGCGTGAATTTCCGTGGGAAGGAGATTTTGAGCAAAACAATTCCAACTGCAACATGGTAATCGGAAACACCAGCGCGGTGGGATGCTTCCCGCAGGGACAAAGCCCCTATCATATCCACGACCTGAGCGGAAACGTTTGGGAGTGGACACGCAGTATCTATGCAAAATATCCATATCAACCAGAGAAGACGCGCGAGACTTTGAAAGATGAGAAAAGCCTCCGTGTGTTGCGCGGCGGCGCGTTCTACGGTGTAATCTGGTACGCCCGTTGTGCCTCCCGCGACTGGGACAATCCCCGTAACAGGTACTACGGCATCGGTTTTCGTGTGGTGGTTGGGTTGGTCTCCTATTTTTCCTAACTCTGTACTCTGAAACTCTGGCTCTCCTAGGTTTTCGTCTTCCATTTAATTATTAGCCTGTGGTGTTCTTCAGGTCTTCAACGTGGTAGACCTTGTATCCGATTAATCCGACACGAACTGTATTAGCTGAACCGGAAATATCAGTTAAGTCAATGGTGATTGTTGAGGCACGGGCTACGAATCTTGGCTTAGGTAGCAATAGAGGTAGCTGGGCGGTTCCAGCACCGATATCACTGTGGACTTGAACGTTAGACCATTGACGGTCGTTCGAAGAGTCTCTGATCATGAAAGTGAAGCTTCCCGTTGATACTCTGACAACCTTTGTCAGATAGAAGTCAGCCTCACGAGTGACTGTGATAGTAGTAGTGGCAGTGCCGTTACCGGTTAGTGCAATAGCTGTAGTAGAATAAATGAAATACTCGTCAAAGTTTCCAGATTCCC
>QZIJ01000044.1 GCA_003598975.1 Anaerolineaceae bacterium
CGGAAAAATTCGCCAGGCGGCATGAACAAGACGATGAAGCATAACGGCCTCCTTGCATTTTTGCCGGATCATGCTTTATCAGAAATGCCCTGTTTTCAACACATTTTGCGCTAACTGCGGGGTTTGTTATCTTTTAAAATGAAAGAATTGAAGTTCGAAATTGCCAATGAATGATTTAACAGATTTAATATCTGTATCAATTAGAGCCTTTCATTCAGATATTTTCGTAGGAGCTGAAACTTTAAAGGGACCGCCAGGCTATGATTCCTTGGAATTTCATATAGAAATGTTAAACAAATCATCGCATTTTTATAAAATCGTTTGTGGTCAAAAAATAATAGGTGGTTTTTGGTTAATGCAACAAAAGCATGATGAAGCTTATCTTTATCGAATCTTCTTAGATCCAGATTATCATCATATGAGTATCGGTCTAAAATCGTTTGACTTTCTGTTTAAAAAATATCCTTCTGTTAAAATCTGGTCGCTAAAGACTCCAAAGTGGAACATAAGAACACCAAAATTCTATCGAAAAATTGGTTTTGAAATTTCAAAAGAAGATGAGAAGTTTTTGTATTTCACAATGAATAAATAATGATTAAGATAACATGGCGCTTTCAGCCGACCGCAAAAAGCGCGGCGGCTGACCGGCCCGTTCTATCAGAGATGCAATAATGGATTTCTGGGCACGCTTTGAAAAACTGCGAAAAGTGAAATCGTAATCGAATTCGGAGATAAAGATTCAAGAGACAGCTATCTAAGTACACTAGGCTGAACAGACAACCCGGCAGCACCGGATATCGAAAGGTTGGCGGGTTACGCTGCCGGTGATCTCAATCGTTGGTCGTCAGTAAAGCGGATGGGGGCGTTATGCAAAGGGAAGTTGAGAAAACGGGTGACCCAGACAAAAGAATGGCTGCCGTGTGCGGCCTATATTGTGAAGCGTGTAGGTGGTTCATCTCCACCACTGAAGACCTTGAACAGCTCAAGAGGCTTTCGGCGGAGCGAAAATGGTCAGTAGAAGAAAGCAAGTGTTTTGGATGTCGGTCGGACAAGAGGTTGCCCTATTGCGAGAGTTGCATGATGTTTGCCTGCGCAAATGAACGGGGGATCGACTTCTGCAGCGAATGTGAAGAGTATCCTTGCACTAATCTGGCACAGTTTCAATCTGCAATGCCTCACAGGATTGAGCTTTGGGACAATCTTGAACGAATCAAGTCTGTTGGGTATAAGCAATGGCTCAATGAAATTAGGGGACATTATGCCTGCCCTCGATGCCAAAGCCTCAATTCCACCTATGACCTGAAATGCCGAAAGTGCGGTGAGGAGCCGAGTTGCAGTTATGTGGCAAACCATAAACAAAAGATCGAGGAGTATCTTAGGGGCAGGTGATGCATTACATTGCTGCTCCAGCGGCGGCGAAAAGGTCCGCCGCTCCTGATCAGCCTGCTATTTTCTGAAGGAGATTAGACCTTGAACGAGAGTATTTTAAATATAGAAAATCTCGTGATACGAAATGGTGAACCATCCGATCATATCAAAATTATATCTATTATGAAGGAATGGTGGGATGGGCGAGACTTGACAAATTTGTTGCTAAAGCAATTTTTCTATCATTTTCGAAATACTATATTTATAGTTGAAAATCAGAAGGAATTAATAGGATTTTTCATGGGATATTTTTCGCAAGTACAATCAAATGAGGCTTATATTCATTTTGTTGCGGTAAACCCGAACAAAAGAAAGGCTGGAATAGGTCGTTTTCTTTATGAAACGTTTTTTACATTATGCAAAGAACAAGGTCGAACAATTGTCCGGTCTTGTACGGCTCCGATAAATATAAAATCTATTGAGTTTCATCTCCATATGGGATTTAGAATCGAGCCGGGAAATGGTGAAATTAATCGTTTTCCTGTTACTCTCGATTATTTAGGCCAAAATGATCACAAAGTATTATTTCTAAAAGAATTGACAATGAAGCTCACGGCATCGGCCGAAAGAAAATGAAAATTAAACGTATATTGGATTGATATCATGGTAAATGAAAAAAAGATGAAACAATTCGTTCTTTGCATTGAAAGCAAGGATTGTGAAGATCTGGAAAAACGAAAAATATATCAGGTTATTCCAGATGAATCCGCGGCCCAGGATGGCTATTTGAGAATCATAGATGAGTCGGGTGAGGATTACCTTTATCCAGAGTCATATTTTGTATTTATTCAGCTTCCTCAAAAGGCACAAAAAGCTCTATTAGAAGCATGGCTGAAATGCCCAACCCGACATTTGAGAGGGACGGCTACTACAGGGCGGTCCGAAGAGTTTCTCTCGCAGTCAAATACAGGTTGTTGGAAAGGATTGCTCCGTAACCGCCGCCCCTCAAATTTACGTCCGGCGGCTACACTGAAGGCATATGAAATCGTATGATTATGAAAATTGGATTTTGCGATTTCACCAGTAATGTTAAATACAACGGCCTATATTGGGCAACAAACCGTAACAATTGAGTACGAAGTAATGATTTGAAAAAGACTATGAGAATTCGACAAGACTATGCACCGTCAACGGGTAATCCGATCATCCGGCACAAATACACTACTGACCCTACGGCTCTTGTCCATGACGACACCGTTTATCTATACACCGGACACGACGAAGCTCCGGTCGGTATGGAAGAATATGTGATGAATGACTGGCTCTGCTTTTCTTCGACGGATATGGCCAACTGGACTGAACATTCCGTACCCTTAAAATCTGCGGACTTCAATTGGGCAAAAGACGGCGCTTATGCCCCGAAGGTCCTTGAGCGCGATGGCAAATTTTACTTTTATGCGCCTGTCACGCACGCGAGCATTCCCGGCAGAGCCATCGGCGTGGCGGTTTCGGATAATCCGATTGGACCGTTCCGTGACGCGAAAGGTTCGGCTTTGATTACCGGCGAGATGACGAATGCCACTGAGGAATTCGTAAACATAGACCCGACCGTTCATATCGACGACGACGGGCAAACCCATATTTTTTGGGGCAAATATCAGTGCTACTATGCGAAACTCAAATCGAATATGATTGAACTCGACGGCGAAATCAAAACTGTCGAATTCCCGAACTTTGAAGAAGGCTCCCACCTGCACAAACGCGGCGATTGGTATTATTTTTCGTACGGCTACGGGTCGCCTGAAAAAGTCGCCTACTCGATGAGTCGCAATATCGAAGGACCTTGGGAATTCAAAGGCATCCTGAACGAACTTGCGGGGAACTGCGAAACGAATCGTCCAGCAATCGTTGATTTCAAAGGCAAATCTTATTTCTTTTACCATAACGGAGCGTTAAAAAACGGCGGCAGTCACCGGCGTTCAGTGTGCGTTGATTATTTGTATTACAACGCTGACGGCACGATGAAGCGAGTGATAATGACCTCTGAGGGAGTGAAGGCCGTAAAATGACAACTCAGGATCTGGAAAAACGTTTTTCAATTAACGTGCCGCCAAACAATTAAATTCAGCGGACGCAAAAGAACCGCGCCGCTGATTCAGTAGTTCGCAATGGACAGTATTATGAGTTTGATTTCACTGGAGGTAAAAAGTGCCCGAAATCAGCCGATTTTATGGTATAATCATAGCCATGTTTTTCGATGACCATAATCCACCTCATTTTCATGCGCGTTACGGTGGGGAAAAGATAGCGATAGAAATAGAATCTCTCCGTGTCTTGGAAGGGCGAATCCCCCCACGTGCTTTGGGTCTCGTCATCGAATGGGCCTCGCAGCATAAAGATGAACTCTCTGCCAGTTGGGAATTAACGAAAAATAATCAGAAGCCAAAAAAGATAGAGCCATTGAAATGAAGGACAGAAAATATGCTTAAAGACGTAATCTCAGCCAAATATAAAGGCGGATATAAAATTGAGGTGGCATTTGAGGACAATGCTACAGGTATTGTGGATTTTTCAAAATATCTATCCAAAGGTGGTGTATTCGAAAGGTTCAAGGATATCGAATTTTTCAAAAACTTTAAAATTAATGATGAATTGGGTGTATTGACATGGTCAGACGAAATCGATATTGCCCCTGAAACACTTTATGCTGAAGCAACGGGTTCTCCGATGCCCGACTGGATGGATTATCAAGAAACTGATCATGCGAACAAGTCATTCGAGCAGACGCCTGAAACCGGGGCGGCTTGAAATAATAGACTCTTTAAAGAGCATCGTTTATTGTTCAACATTCAACGCTTTTTCACGGCGCTGCTCAATTAAGCGTTCGACAGAGGAAATTAGTATAATCATGTCGAAGCCTTTCTGGGAAACAGCGTATGCAGATCCGGGCACTGTAACGTTCGGTGGCACGAGTCAGGAGGTACGTGATATCACCTCCAGACTTCATGCTGGTTTGCGCGCGAGCAGAGGATAATCTCGCTGACTGAAGGCGACGGCAGAGGATACCTTATAGGCCTTTTGGGGACCGAGCGCGCTCGATCCGGCAGCGGGCCATGCTGACCATTACAATTAAACGGGAAAGATTATGTCCAAAGAGATCGTACTGACCGGGATCACAACCACGGGTACCCCGCACCTGGGAAATTACGTGGGCGCCATCCGGCCGGCTATCGAAGCCAGCCGCAATCCGGATGTGCAAAGCTTTTATTTTCTGGCCGACTATCACAGCCTCATCAAGTGCCAGGACCCTGAACGGGTAAACCAGAGCAGCATGGAAGTTGCCGCTGCCTGGCTCGCCCTGGGGCTGGACACAGACAACGCGATTTTCTACCGCCAGAGCGACATTCCGGAGATCCTGGAACTGACCTGGATTCTGACCTGCATGACTGCCAAGGGGCTTATGAACCGGGCCCACGCCTACAAGGCTGCCGTGGCCGAAAACGAGATGGCCGGCGGCCGCGATCCCGACCAGGGAATCAGCATGGGGCTGTTCAGTTACCCAATCCTGATGGCCGCGGACATTCTCATGTTCAAGGCCCGCAAGGTGCCGGTGGGCAGGGACCAGGTACAGCACCTTGAAATGGCCCGCGATATCGCCCTGCGCTTCAACCATCACTTCGGCGACCTGCTGGTGCCGCCCGAAGTCGTGGTCGACGAAAACACGGCCGTGCTGCCTGGCCTGGACGGTCGCAAGATGAGTAAAAGCTACAACAACACCATCCCGTTGTTTCTGCCCGAGAAGAATCTGCGCAAGCTGATCATGAAGATCAAGACCGATACGTCGCTTCCGGACGCTCCTAAGGACCCAGAGACCAGCAGCCTGTTCATCATCTATCAGGCATTTGCCGACGCCCAGGCTATCGCGGATATGCGATGGCGCTATGCGCAGGGGATCTCATGGGGGGAAATGAAGCAGATTCTCTTCGAAACCATCAATGCCGTTTTGTCCGAACCCAGAAAGCGTTACCAGGAACTGACAGCGAACCCGGCCCATATCGAATCGGTGCTGCGCCAGGGCGCCCGCAGGGCACGGGAATACAGTTTGCCGTTTCTGTCGAGCATCCGCCATGCCGCAGGTATCCGGCCCATAGGTGGATAGACTGCTATAAATTTTTGGATGTATGTCGAAAAAAACCGAAGGTTCTGTCTATGCTGCAGGACCTCATTCCTGCCCAATGCAGAATATCTGTTTTTGCCATCTGAAAAATGGTTTGGGTACTCAATCCGTTGTTGCGGTGACCTGCATCAATTGGATAGCGAAATACGAAAAAAACCTGCTCAATGGATTCTGGTCGCCAGGCAAGTATTATGGCTTTCTAAATACCTTCAAGTATCATGAGGAGAAGGTTGCACTTGACAAGTACACGATTGTCGAGGCGGAGAGCACTAGGATTGTATACAACTGGCTGCAATATTTTGCCTTGGAGGACTTGGAGAGGGAGTTCGTTGAGGCAGGATTTTCCATTGAGGGGATTTATTCGGACGTCTCGGGGACCCCGTATGATCAAAATTCGAACGAATTTGCAGTCATCGCCAAGAAGGCGTAGACCGGCACAGGACAGGTTGAACCAGACCGCGTGTAACGTTCGGTTTTCATTGAAGCACCTCGGCGCGGCTGGTTAACCTGAGCGTTAACCTGCATTGAAAGCCCAGCCGATCGTCCTTGAGATTTGATCCCGTATGGACGGACGGCAGAAACGCTCCTATATTGTAGAAATACTTTATATATCGTTACCTGCTGGTGCTTGCGATCCTTCTGCTGAGCAGCGGCTTAGCTAATACCGGCGCTACAGGAGCTGGAGAAGACATGACAATCCTTCAATCGAAGCCGTTCGAAAGCGGTTACGCCCCTGTCAACGGCATCAACATGTACTACGAACTGCATGGTCGTAAAGATGGTATTCCGATCGTTCTGCTTCACGGCGGGGGGTCTACGATAGAGGTCACGTTCAGTAGGGTGCTTCCGATCTTCGCCGGTAGCCGCAGAGTTATTGCGCTGGAGGAGCAGGGCCATGGTCGCACAACCGATCGCGAAGCGCCCGTTACTTTCGAGACCTCTGCTGACGACGCAGCGACCCTCCTTCGATACTTGAAGGTGGACCAGGCAGACATCTTTGGGTTTAGTAACGGAGCGAGCATCGCGCTCCAGATTGCCATACGACATCCCCAGCTTGTTCGAAAGATGATCTTTGCTTCATCCATGACCAAGAGAGACGGCGCTCAACCACAGATCTGGGAGTTCATCAGGCAATCAAATTTCTCCAATATGCCGCAGCCGCTCAAGGATGCGTTCCTGCGTGTCAATCCGGACATTCAGCAGCTCAAGACCATGCACGACAAGGACGCCGCCAGGATGCAGAACTTCAAGGATGTTCCTGACGCCCTGCTTGGGTCGGTTCGCGCACCGACGTTGATTGTCATTGGAGACCGGGACATCGTGAAACCTGAGCACGCGATTGAGCTGACGCGCCTGGTTCCGGGCGCGCGTTTGATGATTCTGCCCGGCGGACATGGGGACTATCTCGGGGAAGCCGTGATGACGCAAAAGGATACGTGCTACCCTGAGCTGACGGCGCGGCTCATTGAGGAATTCCTCGACGCGAGGTGATGGTTGCACGTACCACGTATGTATGCCCATTCCGAAGTTACATGAACAGGCCGCTGGTGTCCGAAACGCATGGAGGATGAAAGAAATAAAGAGGACTGCGCTGTTTAAAATGACCCTGGCAGTTGTTATTTTTGGATACATGCTTTCACAAAAACCTGCGATAAGGGATCAGGAGGGCCGCTTCCCCGCTAAAGACGACAACCAGATCGAAATAGGTGATTTTTAGCGGATCGTATCGAGCGGGTTTTAAGATACGATCGGATTCGTTTAACCGGGCAGTTAATGCCTGGATGGAGGAAGGGATAGAATGCAAAAGGTGATCGTGCTGTTCGCGCTCTTTTTCCTGGCTGGTCATGCCAATCGTCTTCAGGGCGCAGAAACATCCTCGGATGCGCCGGAGCATACACGCGATTCAACTGCTGCTTTCAAGCCTGCTCGCTCATTCAAGGAAGCTTTAGAAATCTGGCAGACCCCGGAAGACATCAATGGATGGATCGCGGCAAATTTTTCATACGACATGAAGCGGGCGATGCAACTTTCTGAGACGCAAAGAACAAATTATGCGCCACCTCTTTCAATATACCCACCGGATGAATTTTTCGACATTAAGGCCGGTGTATGCGTTGATCTGGCGCGCTTCGGAGTTGAGACGCTCAGACGCATCGATCCTCAGAGTGATCCGAAGTATCTGATGATTGAGTTCGATCCGGTTCATATTGCCGGAAACACCTTGCGATTACATTGGCTGGTGAGTTTCAAGCGCGATGGAAAGGCCTACTTTTTCGCGGACTCGAAACGTCCAGGACATATAGCCGGTCCATACAGTGACACGCGAGAATTTATCAACGTCTATGAGCAATATAGAGTTCGAAAGATTGTGGCTTTTAGAGAGTTGGAATCGTACAAGAAAAAACGGGGAACTCAAAAACTGAAGCTGCAGGCGCCAGAGAAACCCTGACATTCATTCGATCCCACGTTGGCCAAAGGAGTCCATTGACAGGGATAAGAACGTGAAATATCATAGCTATTACAATCCACATTGTGGGGTAATTCTATGAAAACGATCCAGATGACGCTGGACGAGGATCTTGTCGAAGCAGTTGACCGCCTTTCAAAGCAGCTCAACACAACTCGTTCTGCTTTCACGCGACAGGCGCTCCGTGAGGCACTTGCCCGCCACAGCATTGAACAACTTGAACGCAAGCACCGCGAAGGGTACGCGCGACATCCAGCGGCTACCGATGAATTTTCGATGTGGGAAACGGAGCAAGCTTGGGGGGACGAATGAAACATGGGGAAATCCGTTGGTACAAATTTGATCTGCCCGATAAGAAAAGGCCGGTTCTCATCCTGACACGAGATTCCGTATTGGAATACCTTGGCGAAGTCACTGTAGCCCACATCACAAGGACGATCCGGGAAATACCCTCCGAGGTCTTCCTGTCGAAAGCCGAAGGGATGTCCCGCGATTGTGCCGTCAACTGCGACCACCTGCAGACTGTTTCAAAAGGAAAAATCGGTGGCCTTATCACGTCCTTGCCTTCGACAAAAATGGGCGAAGTCGGGCGAGCAATTCGCTTTGCCCTCAATATCTGAAACCGGATCGCGGTGTCAAGTAAAGTTGGCATGCTGTGCGAGGAGCTTTTGACCAATTTGGACGAGGTGCCGGAGACAGGTGCTCTGGTGGTAGCGGCTTTCCCGAAGCCAAAGGATGGGTCCGGTTTTCCAGCCCGGGTGTTTGCCATTCTGCCGTAAGAGAAACTGATTCGATGGAAATGTGGCTGACACGGAACCAGCGTAGAGAATGCGGTTACTCTTCGACATATGAAGAGGTAAGGAATTCATGGCAGTCTAGAACGAAACAAAATCAATGGAGTGAACGCAGGCAGCAGAAAGTGCAAACGGGCCGGTTCGCCGCGTTGCTCAGTGTCGTTAAGGCACTAAGAAGGGGTGGAAAATGTTTGAAGGTAAAGTGGTTCTTGTTTATTTGATAGATCCTTCTGAAGAATTCGCTTCAGGCATTTCGATTTCCAACCCTGAAGTAAAGGATCACTATGGCCGGAAGTTCATCTATGGTACTGTGCCGGAAAACTCTGATGATTGGGCTTCGGGTCTCAAAGTAAGCGTCGCCTTCGATCAAATAGCTCATTTTCTTGAATTCTCAGATGAAAGAGAGTTCTTCGATAGAAATAATTTCGCAATACCAAGAATTCAGGGAAAGGCCGTGCAATGAAATCCGGATAGAACCCGTCCCGGAGAATCCTATGGCCCCGGCGGATCCGGACCGGATCCGGGTGCGGGATTACGGAATCGGAATTGCCGCCCTGTCCAATTCTTATCTGAAGAAGAAAGGAGAGTCCGGACCGTGTTCCATGTCTCAGAAAGGTGGAAATCGGCATATCCCGGCGCTTCGGCTGGGATTCTTGTGATGGGCAACGCCGAAAACCCGGAGCGTCACCCCGGCCTGGAAAGCCGGAAGGAAGCCCTGGAAAAAGAGATTCGGCAGCGGTTTTCCGGGTCGGACCGGACGTTTTTAAAAAAGCTGCCGGTGATGCAGTCCTATGAGGCCTACTACAAACGATTCGGTAAGAGCTACCACGTGCAGCTCCAGGTGGAATCGGTTGCCTTCAAAGGCAAGGGTATTCCCCGTGTGGCCGCCCTGGTGGAGGCCATGTTCATGGCCGAGCTCAAGAACATGCTGCTGACCGCCGGACACGATCTTTCGTACATCCAGGGAAGCGTCGCCCTGGATGCGGCGGCCGGAACCGAATCATTTACGATGCTCAACGGGAAAGAGCAGATCCTCAAGGCTGGCGATATGATGATGTCAGACGGTCAAGGGGTGATCTCCAGCGTGCTTTACGGCCCGGATCACCGCACCCGCATCCGTTCGGACACCGGATCTGTCCTTTTTGCCGTCTACGCTCCGCAGGGAATCCCCACGGATACGGTCCGCGAGCACCTGAAGGACATCCGCAGCAACGTGCTGCTCGTATCTCCCGGGGCGGAAACGGAGCTTATCGGGGTCTATCCTTGATCCGGGCAGATCCGGCGTTCCCGAAGAGTATCCAGGATCGACAATAACTGTTCACGATGCAGGATGTGACTCAAGATATGGATAGGATTTCATTTCACCAAGTCAGAACAAACCCCCAAAAAGAGCAAGCGGGTACCCTGATCCGCGAGTATCTGCAATTCTTGAATGAGCGGATAAAGCGAGATTACGGCATCGCGTTCAATGTCGAAGCCATGGTGGAATCGGACCTGTCGGACCCCGACAAGTTTCACCCCCCGGATGGACGTTTCTATCTTGCTGAGTACGGCGACGCAGTCGCAGGGGTCGGTTGTTTGAAAAAGCTGAATGAGGGCATCGGTGAGATCCAACGGATGTACGTTCTTCCCTCTTTCCGAGGAAAAGGAGTCGGCCGTGCGATCGTTGCCGTTCTGATCGATGATGCGCGATCGATCGGGTATCGGCAACTGAGACTTGAAAGCCTGGAATTTCTCGAAGCAGCGCATTCGCTCTACCGATCCTTTGGGTTTCGCGAAATCGATCCATACGCCGATAACAGTATGCGGTCGTACCAGGAAGCAAAAAACCTTGCCAGGTACTATTCTATTACAGTCTTCATGGAAATGGACTTATGAGGTGGAATAGCGATTGCGCGTAATGCTTGATGCCTCTATTCCAGAAAGGAGTCGCACATGAATGCTTTCCGTATCTTCATGGTCCTTGCGGTCTTTTCGTCCTATTCACTTTGCGCCGCAGCCGATGGTTTGATAGAGGTGAAAAGCCCATACAACGTTAAAGACACAATGAACCGGGTCGAAGAGATCGTCAAGCAACGCGGCCTGGATGTATTCGCTCGAATCGACCATGCCGCAGGTGCAGCGAAAGTGGGAAAGTCCCTTCGGCCCACCGAGTTGTTGATATTCGGAAACCCACAAGGCGGTACGCCTTTGATGGAGTGTGCGCAGTCCGCAGGTATCGACCTGCCGCTCAAAGCACTGGTCTGGGAAGACGCTTCCGCACAGGTCTGGCTCGGCTATAACGATCCGGCTTATTTGGCTCAACGACATGGGATCACAGGGTGCCCGGCAGTTGAAAACTTACGCAAAGCGCTTGCCGGCATCGCCGAAGCTTCCATTGCCCGCTAACCCTGAAGCATCTTTTCCTTCCCCAACGCCCTTTGCGCTGTCCACCGGATCAGCGGATAAACCAGCACGATCGCGGTCAGGATGAGCAGGGTCGCGGATATGGGCCGATAAAGGAAGATGGAGAAGCCCGAACTGCGTGCCAGGATAAGGGCCTTGCTCAGGTTGTTCTCCAGCATCGGGCCGAGGACATAGGCCAGGACCAGGGGCGCAGGCTCAAGACCGTAGCGTTTCATCAGGTAGCCGAAAATACCGAACAGGATCGTTGCCAGCACATCGATGACGCTGTTGTTCAGCGCATAGGCGCCTACCAGAATGAACATGATGATAAGCGGCGAAAGGATGCTGTAAGGCACCTTCAGAAGCTGGACGAAAAGCCCGATCATGGGCAGGTTCAGAATCAGGAGCATGATATTTCCGATATACATGCTGGCGATTACGCCCCAGAAGACATCCGGCCACTTGAACAGCAGCAGGGGACCCGGCGTCACCCCGTGCAGCATCAGGGCAGCCAGCATCAGTGCCAGGACGCTGTTGGTGGGGATCCCCAGGGTGAGCAGCGGCACGAAGCCTCCGCCCGTTGCGGCATTGTTGGCCGTCTCGGGCCCTGCCACGCCCTCGATGGCCCCTTTCCCGAAGCGCTCAGGATGTTTCGACATGCGCCGTTCAAAGGCGTAGCTCAAGAGGGATGCCACTGCGGGCATGCCTCCCGGCAGAATCCCGATGCCGAAACCCAAAAGGCTGCCCCGCGCAATGGGCCAGCGGGAGTCCTTCCAGTCCTGCAGCGTCGGCAAAAGGTTTTTCGGAGTCTCCAAAACCGACCCGGTCTGTTCCCTCCGTTCGATGTTGTACAGGACCTCTCCCATGCCGAAGAGTCCCATGGCCAGGGGCACCAGGGCGAT
>QZIJ01000081.1 GCA_003598975.1 Anaerolineaceae bacterium
TCTCAACAGTGGGAAACCCTTTAACTCCATCCGGAGTGGCATATACCCGACAACTCATAGAATAGTTTTCCCTCTCCTCCATCCATAGATCCTGACCATCAACCCAGATGGAGGGCGAACCAAGAAATTTTTCATGCTGTGCCCGTTCATCATCTTCGATCTTTACCAGAATAACAGGATCTGAAATCTGTTCTGCCAGCAGGGCTTGTTTTAAATTATCCAAAGCAACCTGCCAAGATGGGCAGTCGTCAAAATATAGTAATTTGATATCCATAAATGCCTCCACGAAAAAATGAATTTCGACCTGTCAACCGCCAATTTGACTCATGCCGCGTTGTGAGCCGGCTGGCATGGCAATTTTCAAATCATGATGTTCCGGCTTTTGTGCGATGGCTTGCTCAAAAAATTCTTCTAGCGGCTTTCCGTTCCGCACCGCTTCTCGCAAAGAAACTTCGTTGGGAATGACCAAACACGAACGCAAACGTCCATCGGAAGTCAGGCGCAAACGGTTGCAGTTCTGGCAAAAGTGTTCACCGAGCGGCGAGATGAATCCGATGGTGCCAAGTGCGCCGGGGATGCGATACGTCCGCGCGGGTCCGTTGCCGATGGGCGTTGTTTCAGATTGAAGATTGAAAGTTGATAGGTCGGCGTGCATTTCCTGAACCGAAACATATCGCTCGCTGGGCGCGGGGAAACCCTCGCCCCAATTCTGCGCGTTGCCAATCGGCATGACTTCGATGAAGCGAATGTGCCAATCGTTTTCAACTGTCAGTTGCGCGAGGGCGGGCAATTCGTCAGCATTGAGTCCGCGCACGATGACGGTATTCAACTTGATAGGCGCAAGATGCGCACGCTCGGCGGCGACGATGCCTTTCCAGACGCGGGTCAAATCTCCGCCGCGCGTGATGCGTTTGAATTTATCGGCATCCAAAGAATCCAAACTAACATTGACTCTTCCAAGTCCTGCATCTGCCAACGGTTGGGCAAGCCGTTCCAACATCATGGCATTGGTGGTCAGACTGACCTCTTCGATGTTTGGGATGGATGCAATGCGGCGCACGATCTCGACGATATTGGGATGCACAAGCGGCTCACCGCCCGTAAGCCGCACCCGCCTCACCCCGCCCTGTGCAGCTGTTGCCACCACCTGAACAATTTCCTCCGCTGACAGTTGATCAGTACGCGGTTGCCACTGCAACCCTTCCCTGGGCATGCAATAGACACAGCGCAGATTACAGCGGTCAGTCAGTGAAATGCGAAGATAGGTGATGGATCTTCCAAAAGGATCAATGAACATGAGTTGCTTCCCAGGTTTGAATGGCAGTCAAGACACCGTCCGCAATGCGGGCGGGACGTTCGCCAATTCCAGTTATTTGCGCCTGTTCGCCGCGCGGGTCGATCTCAATGACCTTGGTGTGCTTTTCCACGGGTACATCGTCGTGGGTAATCCCGCGCAGAACGCCGGAAATCGGCGCAGTCAGTGGTGTTTCATTGATCACTGCGACCACCTGCCCTGAGATGACCTTATCGCCGACCTGAAAACGGGTGGAAAATTGCCCGGTCAATGGGGCATACACATAGCGGTCACGGGCATGACCTTCAAAAGAAATGGGTTCCCCTTCAAGTGGCAAAGTTGGACCGTCTTGAATCACCTGACCGAGATAATCCCCACGAGCGGTTTCAATGGCGATATGTACATTCCTGCCTGCAGAGAAATTGGGTCCCAGCCCGATGATCAGCGGGGCAAGAGAAAACTGACGGGATGGTTTCTTGTGTTTCCGCATGCGGGCATCCACCAGAACCTGCGGGCGCAGTTTCTTGACCAACCTGATAAGATCACTGACCACCACCGGAATGAATGTGGGAGAGATCAGTTCACTTCGCAAGTTCACACCTTCCATACGTTTTGCTGTTATGCCTTCCAAAGTCACTTCACCATCAAAAATGGCGTCCGCGAACGCCATCTTGCGGCGGGTCACGCTTGGTTTTGGATCATCATGTATGACAACGCCATAGCCCTCTCGAAACAAACGATGAGCGACAGCCGAGGCAACATCATTCGAACCGCGGATGAGAACACGCAAGTCAATTTTTTCACGGTTCATTGGAAAAAAGATATCCAAAACGTACCAACGGCAATCGAAAGGATGGTTCCCAGCACGCGCCGGACTCCCATGCTGGAAAAGTGAACTGCTCCCATCAAACTGCCAATCAATGCGCCGAGCAGGCCAACAAGCAACAAGGGAATCCCAAAATCCCCGATCACAAAGTTTCCGTGGGTAATTCGTGAGACCAAACCGCTCAAGGAGTTAATGGCAATGAAACCACCTGCAGAGGCGGCGGCTTGTTTGGAGTTTCCCCATCCCATCAAGATGATCAGCGGGGAGAGAAAGATGCCGCCGCCAATGCCCAGGATACCGGAGAGAAGACCGATCCCTGCACCGCTGACAAGCGCAGCCCATATGGGAATGGGGCGGGCGGTCCAATCGAGCGTTTCGGTGAGGGTGGGAAAGAACACCATGCGGATTGCCAGAAAGGTCAAAACACCATACAACAGAACCGAATACGTCTCATTGGATAATTTAATTCTGCCGCCAAGGAACGCAGCTGGGATGGAGGTGAAAAGGAACGGAAGGAGGAGCCTTGAACGAAAATGCCCCGCTTTGTAGTAGTTTGCGAACGAAATGGAGGAAACAAAAATGTTTAGAATCAGGGCGGTACTAGCCATGATGTTCGCAGGCACACCGAAGAGATTCATCACGATCAAATAGCCCGATGCGCCGCCAAATCCGGCGCTGGAATACAACGCGGCAACGATAAAAACCAGTAAAGACATCAGGGCTATATTCATACACTTGTTTTTTCAAAGATCGGCATCGACACGGGAAGCTCATAATAGGCAGTCAACGCACATGCCTTGCATAGAACCTGCCCATCCTTGTGTATCTCACGTTCATTCATAATTTCCTCGCCGCATCCGTCGCAGTTGACGCGCACGCCGGGGCGGGAGACGATCTCGGCAATTGAAGTTGCAAGATGCACATCGCTCACCGTAAACATCTCTTCATCTGGCATGACCTGATACGCCTGCATTTGCGCAAAATAATGACGGGATTCAGCTGTGGCATACTGATACGCCCGCTCACGAATATCCAAAGCCGGCGCAACCCGGATCGCCAGCCCGGTCTGGGTATCCACGAAGGTCGCCGCCGCCTTGCCGTAATCCTCCACGCGCAAGGTACGATGCCCAACCGTGCAATCCGTTGCCGCAGTCAACCCATCGGCAAAGCAACCGTCCGTTTCGGTAATGACCAGCACGCGTTTGCTGCCTTGATTGGCTGGTAAACCCAATGCCTTGAGTCCGCATAATCCGAGGCGCACGCCGAGGATCTGGCGCGGGCAGAGATGGGAATGGTCACGTGAGGATTTTTCGAGTAAGGGTTGAATATTCATTCGAGAACTCCAAAAACAAAAAGGCTGTCTTATGGAAAAGGACAGCCTCAAATGCGTCGAGAGTCAGTCTCCTTTCCAATTGGGGGAAGGCAATGTTTCCGTTGCCTCCTGGATCACAAGTGTGATCTGTCCTGATCCCATGCCATGATTGGTGTAGGGAAACAGGCTTCGGAGAGATGGTTAAACTATATCGGGTTTTTTGTAGATCAAACAGTGACTTGTATCACTGTTTCTCGTCCTGCCCGCCGCTCAAGCCTTCCTTGAAGGAACGGATGCTGGAGCCAAGTTCGGTGGCGATTCGTCCGATCCGTCCGGCACCAAATAACAGGACGACCACAATGAGGATAACAATCAATTCAGTTTGTCCAAGATGAAACATGGAATCTCACTTTCGTTTTATCGGTGGGGATGAAGCGCTTCGCGCCTCATCCCCACCGATTACTGATTACAGGTAACTGGCTCTACGCTTTTTCAACCTTTATTTGCGTATCGTAGAATACTGCCGAACCACCGACCGGATCCAGCAGACAGGTGTTGGTAACAAGCGGATCGGTGCGCATGGCTGCGTTGGCATGGAAACCTTCCAGGCGGCGTTCATCGCCAATGATGGTTGTGCCATTAATGGTGACGTCGTGTGCGCCATTTGCCCAGTGACCGAAACCAAGCGCAAACGCCACCACGCCGGGGCGCATCCCTTCAACGACCGAGATCTTGCCTTCGATGCGGCGTTTTCCGATTGCGCCAAAGTCCCATTCGCCATCAGGGTTGCTGGCAGATGTAATATGAACCTTGTCGCCATCACTCAATCCACGCTGTTGGGCATCCTCTGAGTTCATCACCAGGAAATTCTCTGGCAAGGCTGCCTTGAGCCAGTAGTTGCCTTGCGTGCGGCTCTTGGTCTGCCTGACATCCTTGTAGGTGATCAACTTCAAGTCATAGCCATCCTTGGTGTCATCGAGTACATTGCCTTCGAAGCTCATGTATGGCTCCACGTAAGTTGGAACCGGAGAGATGGTCTTGCCAGTGCCGGCGTACTTGACACCGGTATTCTTCTCCAGATACATGTTGATGAGCTTGCCGTACTTCGTACCCGTGGGAATAACGTATGGCTCATCGAAGGAGCCAGCCCGGACACCGTCACCTGGATAACCCTTGTCAAATGCCTGGAAGCGTCCGGCGCGAGCCATGACAGTCACCACACGCGGCCAGAGATCACCCGTAATTGCCTGCCAGCGTTCAGGATCAAATACCGCCTTGGGAAGATGCGCGTGTGATTTGATGTAGAGATCGATCTCTTCAGGAGTCGCTTCGGGAACGGCATCCTCGAGTTCCTTCTTCTCGCCGTAAGCCATGTTCATGACCATGCGCAGATAAAGATCATCAGGATGGGTGTAATCCACGCCTTCACCAAGTCCGTTGGGACCGAAGTTGGGCAATTCGAGTTTTTCCGCGAGACCGAGCAGCATGGCTTCAAATTGCATCGCCATTTCCTGACCATAGACCTTTACAGTTCCTGTAAGTGGAGCAATGACAGGATTGCGAACACCCTGCACCTTGAAGGTGATGTTCGGGTGTGAACCGCCGAATTCCCAGCGTTCGAGGTAGGAGACATCCGGGAAGATGTAATCGGCGTACATGCTGGTTTCACCGATGATGATATCGTTTGCCACAAAAAGCGGAACCTTATTCACATCCTGCAAGATCTCGATCCACTTATGGCCGCCAGGCAGGGAATACACAGGCGAACCCATATACATGAAAGCGGCCTTGATCGGGTAGGGATACATATCACCCGCAGAAGGAATGATCTCTTCATATACATCAGACGCCAGCGGATACCAATTGCGCTTGGCAGGATAGCGTTTGTCTTCCGGTAGATCCATGAAGATGGTGGATTCTTCGTACTTGGCATCATGACGAATGAGGCTCAAGCCGAACGGAGAGAGCGCGCCCGGGTCTGCCTTGCTGAACAGGAACGGGCCTTCCGCCTTGGCGCCAGACATATCATAGGTGCTGGCATAGACCTGTCCGCCGCGCCAGTCATAATTGCCGATCAGCAGCGCCAGGTTGTACCACGAGATCACATTGTAATAGCCATTGGTATGCTGGCTGACTCCGCGGTGAATATCCACACAGGCGTTCTTGCCATGCGAGGTGAATTCGAAGGCGAGCGCTTCAATGTCCTTGGCGCGCAGTCCAGCGATCTCCGCATATTCCTCAATCGTCTTTTCGTTTGCAGATTCTTTCAGGATCTGCAAACCGCTCTTGACGGTGAATTCACCAACCGTGGCATTCTCAACGAAGATCTGACCGGCAACTACTGCGCGATCTGCATCATTGGGGTCAAACAAAACTGGATTTGAATCCGCATCCAACACAACGAAGGGATCGGTTGCAAAAACTACAGGCTCAGTCCCATCTGACGGTGTGGTCACGTAGGTTACAACCGTCTTGCCGTCCACTTCCTCTTCCTTCTTCTCGACCAGTTTCAGTTCAGAGCCGTGCAGGAATTTTCCGGGCGTTCCTTTTTCCGGGTCAATTTTTACCAGCCAGGAAGCATTGCACCAGGTCGGTTCCTTGGCAGCTGCGGAAGCGGCCTTGTTGGCAAGTGCCAAATACTTTCCATCGAAACGTTCATTTGCGATCACCCATTGGATCATGGCAAGGGCGATGGCGCCTTCGGAGCCAGGTTTGTTAGGCAGCCACTTCCAAGCCTTGCCGGCGATCTTGGAAAGACGCGGGTCGATCACCGCAAATTTCATCTCGCCATTGGCATAGCGGTCCGTGATGCGCGGCACGCGGTTGGTGGGTCCATAATTTGCTTCAAATGGAGATGCACCTACGAAAATAACAAAACTTGCGCTGGCAGTATCACCCTGCCAATAGGCCTTTGCGCCGCCTGTGAATTTTGTGCCATCCCACTGATCGCCCATTGATTTGCCGGAGAAGTACAGCGAACCCTGACATACGGTGGTGTGACCATGACGATTTGTGGTGCCAAGACCAGAGCCAAAGAAGCGATGCGCAATATCAGAGCGTCCGCCCTTTTTGCGTCCCCAGAAATACAGGATCTGATTATTCTTCGGGCCAAAGTCCGGGTGCTCGGGGTCGATCATCTTGTCGAGGTCAGCCGCAAAGTCGGTCTTGAACTTTCCGATCAATTCCTTCTTCTTTTCAACATCCTTTTCGGATCTGATCTTGCCAATGGCAGTGTTCATATCCTTCATGACCTGCGCATCGGTCAGGGCGCGCAAGTCACGCAGACCTTCCACTTCACGGTTCTCTTCACCGGAAATATCGGCAAATATTTTTCCGCCTTCAACGATCTCAGAGATCGCCTGATCAAAGGGGACGGTGACCCATTTGTTCTCGCCGCGTTTGCCGGCGCGTTTGAGCACCTGCGTAATGCGGAAGGGATCATAAGCGGATTGCAGACCTGCCTGTCCCTTGGGGCAGAGCGGAGCATCAAGTTTGCCCATGTCTGCAATGGGGGTGTCGTAGGCGATATGCGGAACCATGTTCCACGGGGAATACGGGTTGCCTTCGATCTTTACCGCAACGCCATCCACGATCTTGACCTTGATACCGCATTGCGTATTGCATTGCTGGCAGACGGAATAGACTTGATTGATAGGATCCGCCAGTTTGTAGGCGGAACCAGTTTCAGATTGCGCGAGCACATTTTGGACCTTGGGCAGGCTGCCCAGGAATGCGGTTGCTGCGCCTCCTACACCCGCCATTTTCAAAAAGTCGCGGCGGGAGATTTTGCAGTTTGCAGGTTGTTTTGTTTTCATTTTACAGCCTCCTTGGAGGTTGAATCATCGTGAGGTCGCAGGCGTAGAACGGTAAACCCGAAGAGGAACACCAGGAACCCAAACGCCATTGCAAATAAAGTGATAAGCCATTCTGAGGTGGTCGGGAAATAGTTTGCCATCAGGGTGGGTCCGTGGAAGGCATCGACCAGATCCGCTTCCACGATACCGATAACCAATTGAGAGGGAATCACGATGTTGAGTGGAACCGCTATGAATGTGAAGATGAGCAATCCGGCAGCGACCCCGATCTGACGTGCAGAAGGTGTGCGCGGAACCAACAACATGAAGATGGGGACGATCACTCCCAACCCAATATGCAGGACCCAGTACACCCACCAGAATGGACCGAACAAGGCGAGGCGCAACGCTTCTGCCTGCGCAGGGATGCCCGGATAAAGCAAGACCATGCCACCCAATGCAGATGCGGTCAGTCCGATGGTGAGCAGCCCCAACAACAATTTTCCCATCCAACGCACGGTTTCGAGATATTCCTGTTCCTCTTTATTTGGATAAAACCAGACAAATAGGAAGGTCAATAACCCTGTGCCCACCACCAGCGAAGAGATTAGGAAGTACAGCGGCAGACCATTACCCTGCCAGGCGGGACGTCCAATCACCACACCGAAAACGGAGCCGGCAATCGCTACCAGGGCAATGCCAAGCGGGATGCTAAGGTAGGAAAGGAAGACCCCTATTTTCTTAAGGCTTGAAGCACTGGCATAGGCTTCAATCAGCAGCTTGCTAACCAGTACCACCATATAGATCATGTGTGCCCAGATCATCCAGGCCAGCAAGGAACTCCACTGTGGCGAAACAAGTACATGCCAGAAGCGGAAAGGATGCCCAAGATCTAGTCCGATCAAGATCAGCGCCATCGCCAATATGGCAAGAGCGGTCAGGTAAAGGGTCAATGCCATCTTGTGCAAAACCGGATGAGTCTTGAATACGTACACGATCAGGGTAAAGACGATCAACGACCCGATTTCAAGCCAGACCAAATATTCGTAGGTAGCCACCCAAAGTCCCCACGGGACATAGGCACCCAGCGCGGTCGGACGTAAACCTTCTGTTAAGCGTTCATAAAGACCAAAAGCACCAATCAACAGCGCAATGATTCCCACTGCCCAGAGGATATGATTGGTTGTCAGTTTAAAAGGCTTTCTCGGCGCTACAGGCACCGGAGTTTTTTCCTCAGTCTGAGATTTAACTTCTTCATTAGACTCAGGAGCGGCTTTGGGGGTGTTCTTATTAGTAGCCATGTATCGCCTCCTCTACACCAGGTAATAAACTTTCGGCTTGGTGCCGAGTTCTTCACGCAGTCGGATGGCATTGCTCTGCGCGATCAATTCAGAGACCAGGCTATCCGGATCATTGGCATCACCATAGTAGGTGGCTCGTCCAATACAGGTGGTTGTACAGGCTGGCAGTTCACCTTCATGGACACGATGCAGGCAGAAATGGCATTTGCGCGCATTGCCGACCGGAGATACCAGTCCGCCATTGCGTTCCCACTCTTTGCCATATTCATAATTGGCAGTGCGCTCGTAATCGTCAGCAACCTCTCGCCCAACGATTGCATTGTCGAGCACTGGCAAACCTTCAGTATAGGTATAACCAAAATCAGTGGTGCGGGCGCTGTAGGGGCAGGCATTCAAACAGTAACGACAGCCTATACATTGTTCGTAATCCACCACGACCACGCCTTCGGCGTTGGAGTAGGTGGCATTCACCGGGCAAACCGGCACGCAGGGTGGGTTATCACATTGCATGCAGGGGCGCGGGATGAATTGGCGCTTCACATTCGGATATGTGCCTAATTCCTTTTCCAGCACGGGACGATACACCACCCCAGGTGGTAATTTGTTCTCAGCCACACAAGCAATCGTACAGGCATGACAACCCACGCATTTACGCAGGTCGATCACCATCACCCAGCGGCGATCCTCAGGTGCTTTTTCCAATGCACGCTGAAGATCTTCGTTCATGCGGACGAGAACATCTTTCGGTTCTTGAGCCATAGAGAAACCTCCTTGAAAATTGAATCGGAAAGATCCGATAATGCCAGAGTGATTGTCCACCTTTTGAGGAAATCCTTATAGCGGGGAAAGTCCGCGTCTTTTTTCAGGATTGTCGGGAAAACCCTTACATGAGCACGATCTTCAACACGCAAAAAGGTGACATCTGTCATATTCGTAATTTTGAATACGTGCTAAAATATATTCAGGATTATGAATATGAAAAAGCCATCCATTCCCGATATTTCTGAAAAGTTAGCCGCCCCCTTGCAAGCCATTGCTTCACCACAACGCATTGCCCTCCTGCTTGCCATTGGCAACGGGGAAGCCTGCGTCTGTCACCTCGAAGCTGCTCTTGGGTGGCGTCAGGCATACATCTCTCAACATCTAATGGCGCTTCGGAAGGCGGATATTTTGCAGGACCGCCGCGAGGGGCGTTATGTCTATTACCGGTTGAAAACCGCCTCTTATCTGGACCTGATCCTTGATTCTGCTACTCTAAGCGGACTTTCCGCTGAAACCGTTTCAGCAGTCATCAACACCCAAACCTATCCCTCCTGCGAATGTCCGCACTGCACGCCTGCGGTCATCCCTATCGACACACTGCGTGTGAAAACATCTTCATAAAAAGAATCGAAACATAAATGAATACCCTGACGTTTCTTTCGGAATTGCTTTACAGTGGCTTGGGCAATCTTGCCTCCTACCTTGCCGCGCACGTTTTGCTCTGTCTGCTGCCTGCCTTTTACATTGCAGGCGCGATGACCGCCCTGATCCCGAAAGAGACAGTGACGCGTTTCCTAGGACGGAACACACCCAAGTTTGTTTCCTATCCTGCCGCTGCTTTAGCAGGTTCGTTACTTGCGGTTTGCTCTTGCACCATTGTTCCGTTATTTGCCGGTATCTATAAGAAAGGCGCCGGGCTGGGTCCTGCCATCACTTTCCTGTTCTTCGCTCCTGCTGCCAACATCCTTGCTCTCATTTACACTGGTGGAGTTATCGGTGTGGATCTGGCGTTTGCCCGTTTCTTCCTTTCTTTAGCATTTGGTATTGGTATTGGCATCATCATGGCATTGATCTTCCGACATGAAGACATGGAACACGATAAAGCCACAGATACCATGTTTGCCGCACAAGGCAAAATGCGGCGTGTGGCTTTAATATTCCTGTTGGTGCTGGTCTCGTTGTTGCTCTCCGGCACCCTCAAAGTAGGCTTGTTTACCGATACCTATGCCACAATCACCGTGCCCATCTCCGGTATGGATAAGTTTCAGGATTTCCTCTACAACCTCATCCCTTATGATGCGGCGAAAGGGGAGGAAGGCGTCACAGCACAAGGTGCCATCCTGATCAGTTTGCTTGTGTTAATCGGGATCACCTCCTGGCTGGGCATGGAAAACATTTTCGATGGTTTCAACAAGTGGACCTGGATCTCGCTCGGCGTTGTTGGTCTTACCCTGCTGGTCGCCGCAGTTGGTATGATGCCTCACACTGGTGGATTGGATATTCTGATCAATGGCAAGTTCTTTGGTGTGTTGCTTGCCTTGGGGATATCTGGTTGGATCATCAAGACAAAACTCACTGAAGATGAGACACGCGACTTCCTGTGGGAATCCTGGAAATTTGTAAAACAGATATTCCCACTTTTGATCGGTGGTGTTTTCATTGTCGGTGTACTGCGCGCGCTCATTCAACCGGAATGGATCGAAGCTCTTGCTGGACAGAACACTTTGCTCGGTAATCTGGCGGGTGTGGTCTTTGGCGTTTTCATGTACTTCCCTACTCTGGTCGAAGTTCCCATCGCACAGATGTTCCTTAGTCTAGGTATGCATCGTGGACCGTTGCTGGCGTACTTGATGGCGGATCCTGAGCTCAGCCTGCAAAGCATCCTGATCATCTCAACCATCATTGGACGTATAAAAACTTGGACATACGTTGCTTGGGTTGCTTTGTTCAGCACCCTGGCTGGCTTGATCTATGGTACCTGGATCGACGAGGCAAGCATTACCCTGGTCATCCTTTATCTGGTAATTTTTCTGGCGCTACTTTCTGGAATGTTGTGGCTCGTCAATCGTCGTAACGTCCAGAAATTGGCGACGGTTCACTAATTAAATATCAAAAGGAGTTCATTATGCTTACCATTAAAGTACTGGGTTCCGGCTGCGCCAACTGCAAACGCTTGGAACAGATCACCCGCAAGGTCATTACCGACATGAGCGTTGAGGCGGAGGTTATCAAGGTGACTGATTACAACGACATCACCGCCTACAACATCCTCTCCACACCGGGTTTGGTTATCAATGAGAAAGTCGTCTCTTTTGGCAGAATTCCGTCACCTGCTGAAGTCACCACCTGGGTTGCTGACGCTCTGCAAACCGCATAACCGGATATGGTCACTGTCACGTTATACGGCACGCCTGCCTGCCGTCGCTACCACAGGATGCGTGAGCTGGTACTCAATGCATCAGAGAAGACTGGTATTTCCGTCGAATTACAGGAGGTTGGTGACACGGAAAGCCTGTCCAAGATCAATCCATTGAGCCTGCCACGTATGCACATTGGAGCAGATCTGGTGGCATCACAGAACCCACCCAAACCACAGGTTATTGAAGCAGCGCTTACAAAAGCACAAGCCCAATAAAAATATCCCCGTTATGAGGCGGGGATATTTTTAAATATTCAATTTTGCGATAAAGAGCCTTTATGAAAAGAATCTTCATTTT
>QZIJ01000046.1 GCA_003598975.1 Anaerolineaceae bacterium
GAAACATCCGCTGGCGCGCGCTGTCCGTGCGGATAAGCTCTGTCTGGCCGCGCTGAACGCCACGCTGTTACACTATCTCCGCGATGAAGCGACGCGCGAAATCCCCGTCTGGCAGATGATCTCGATGACGGCGCGCACGGCCAAAGTCCGCGCGGAGGCGTGGAAAGAGTCGCTCGGGCAGGGTCAGGTTGTCCCGTCTGAGTCCACGGTTGGAGGCGGCAGCCTCCCCGATGAGTCCATGCCTACGTTTGTTCTGTCGTTGTCGGTTAAAAATCCAGATAAATTTCTGAAACGCCTGCGCGGCCAAAATCCACCGATCATCGCGCGGACGGCAGATGACAAAATCCTTTTCGACCCGCGCACAGTCCTTCCAGAACAAGACCATTTACTACTCACTATTCTCTATTCCCTTCTCTCGGAGTCCAAATGAAATCAGATCTCGATGCCCTCATGCAGGAAAAAAATCTCGTCGCGTTGGTAGTGCTGGGCGCGGCCGAACATAACCCGCCGATGTATTTCTTTACTGGTGGCGGACACATCAGCGCCGCGATTTTGGTGAAGAAGCGCGGTGAGGAACCGATTTTGTTTTACAACGACATGGAACGCGACGAGGCCGCCAAAACAGGCTTGCAGACCAAGTCGCTGAGCGCCTATCCTTTCATGGATTTGTTGAAGGAAGCGAATGGCGACAAGGAGATGGTCGGGGCGTTGCGTTTCCACCATCTGCTGATCGATCTCGGTCTCGCGAAAGGTCGCGTGGGGATTTACGGCCATGTGGAGGTCAGCGGCGTGCTGGCGGCGTTGACGCGTCTCCAGCGCCTCCTGCCTGACCTCGAACTGGTCGGCGAGAACGGGATGGATTCCGTCTTCATCCGCGCCATGGAGACAAAGGACGAGCGCGACGTGGAGCGCATCCGCCAGATGGGAAGAATCACTACCGAAGTCGTGCGCCGCACCGCCGAGTATTTGACTTCGCGTGATGTCCGCGCGGACGAAGTCCTGCTCAAGGAAGATGGTTCGCCGCTGACGGTGGGCGATGTCCATGCGAAGATTCGTCTCTGGGTGGCGGAACTCGGTGCGGAACTGCCCGAAGGCTTTATCTTCTCCGTCGGGCGCGACGCAGGCGTGCCTCACTCGATAGGCAACCCCGAAGACCTGATGCGCCTCGGCCAGACCATCATCTACGACATCTATCCCGCCGAGCGCGGCGGTGGATACTTCTACGATTTCACGCGCACCTGGAGTCTTGGTTACGCCACTCCCGAAGCGGAGGAACTCTACGGTCAGGTGCAGGAGATCTTCAACCGCCTGATGGACAACTTCGACCTGAACACGCCGTTCAAGGATTACCAGCGCATGACCTGTGAATACTTTGAATCCAAGGGTCACAAGTCGCAACTCAACACCAAGGGGCCGTTGGACGGTTACGTCCACAGCCTCGGCCACGGTGTGGGGCTGAACATCCACGAACGCCCGTTCAGCGGGTTGGATTCGGATGAATCGCATCGTCTCGCGCCGGGCGTGGTCATCACCTCCGAGCCTGGACTTTACTACCCCGAAAAGGGAATGGGATTCCGCATCGAGGACACGATTTGGGTGCGCCCTGATGGCAAGATGAAAATCCTCGCCGATTATCCGTATGACTTTGTCCTGCCAATGAAGAAATGGAAAAAGAAATGACCGTGGACGATAGACCGTCTTACCGGTGATTGATTACTGGACACTGAAAACTGATGACTGACTTAAAACCCGTCCGTCTCCTCGCCCTCGAAACCTCCTGTGACGAAACCGCCGCGGCTGTTGTCGAAAACGGACGCGCCCTCGTTTCGTCTGTCGTCGCGTCGCAGATGGAAATCCACGCGCGTTACGGCGGCGTCTATCCCGAGGTGGCTTCGCGCCAGCATGTGCTGTCCATCGTCCCTGTCGTGGAGCAGGCTCTCGCCGAAGCGCACATCACCCTCGCGGATGTGGACGCAATCGCCGTTACGCGCGGGCCTGGGCTGGCTGGGTCGCTTGTCGTTGGTGTGAACGCGGCCAAAGGTCTCGCGCTCGGCGCGGGGATTCCCCTCGTCGGCGTGAATCACCTCGAAGGCCACATCTACTCCTCGTGGGTCTACGACGCGGGTGAGACTCCTCCACCCGAACCGCAATTCCCTCTGCTGGCGTTGCTCGTCTCAGGTGGACATACCGAACTGAACCTGATGACTGACCACCTGACTTACAAACGCCTCGGCTCCACGCTGGACGACGCGGCGGGTGAGGCCTTTGACAAGGTCGCGCGGCTGTTGGGACTCGCCTACCCAGGTGGCCCCTCCATCCAGAAGACTGCGGAAGAGGGCGACCCGACCCGCTTCAAATTCCCGCGCGCCCGTCTCGAAGGGACGTGGGACTTTTCGTTCAGCGGTCTGAAGACCGCAGTCCTGTATGAAGCGAAGAATTTCGAAAAGTCTGGAAAACATCTCCCCGTTGCGGACATGGCCGCGAGTTTCCAGGCCGCGGTGGTGGAGGTGCTCGTCAGCAAGACGCTGGCCGCGGCGCGCGAGTTCGGAGCGCAGGAAATTTTGGTGGCGGGCGGCGTCTCGGCCAACCGCGAATTGCGACAGGCGTTTAAATCCCAGACCGAATTTCCTGTGCACATTCCCCGTCTCTCGCTCTGCACCGACAATGCCGCCATGATCGGCGCGGCAGGATACTTCCGCTACGCGCTCGGACATGTCAGCGAAATGGATATGGACGTGCAACCGACCTGGCCGCTTTCGTAGCGCTGTAGCAAAAACCAGGTTTCTCGCAGAAACCTGGTTTTTGATTCGTAAATCAGAGAGCGCACGAAAACAAGCCCGATGATGCAAACGCCATCAGGCTCTCCGTTTGAGGAGCAGGGTCAGGCGCTTTCAGGTTGTGGGGCGGTACGCAGGATTAACCATCCCACCACGCCAGCGATCAACGAAGCCATCAGGATGCCGACCTTTGCAATGACGAGATTCTCCGATTCGCCGAAAGCCAGCCCTGCGATAAACAGGGACATGGTAAAGCCGATGCCTGCCAGCCAGCTTGCGCCGTAAATATGCCGCCAGCTTACGTCATTGGGAAGATCTGCGATCTTCAATTTTGTTGCCAGCCAGACGAACAATGTGATTCCAATTTGCTTGCCAAAGATTAACCCCGCCGCGATTCCCAGGCTGATTGGTTGGGTCGCGGCCGCGGCAAATTCTCCGCCGAGGGAGACTCCCGCGTTTGCCAGCGCAAAAATCGGCATGATGAAAAACGCCACCCAGGGATGCAGGCCATGTTCCAATCGTTGCAGGGGAGGTTGGATGTGCTCCACGGCTGTTTCCAATGCCTGCAACGCGGCCTGCTGAGGCTCAGATGAAATGACCTGTTCAGGTTGGCAGTTTTTTTCGAAATCATTCAGGACCGAGCGGCTGAATGCGACAAACTCGCGTCCGTCAATGCGGGCTTTGGAGGGGATTGTCATCGCCAGCAGAACGCCCGCGATCGTGGCATGTACGCCCGATTTGAGGAAGGCCAGCCAGAGTCCAATTCCAAGGATGGCGTAAACCAGCGGGTTGCGGACTCCCAGACGGTTGACGATCAGGAGGAGAACGATAAGCCCCGCCGCAATTGCCAGGTTGATCCATGCAATTTCCGCTGTGTAGAACAGCGCGATCACCAGTACCGCGCCCAGGTCATCCACGATGGCGAGGGCGGTCAGGAAAATTTTGAGGGAAAGCGGCGCGCGTTTCCCAAGCAGGGCGAGAACGCCCAAAGCAAAAGCGATGTCGGTTGCCATTGGAATCCCCCATCCCGACGCGCCAGAACCGTTGAAGTTGAACAGCGCGTAGATCAGCGCGGGGAGGAGCATCCCGCCGAGCGCGGCCACAATGGGCAGGGTCGCTTGTCGCTGGCTGGCGAGTTCTCCCGTCTGGACTTCGCGCTTGATCTCCAGTCCAACCACGAAAAAGAAGACGGCCATCAATCCGTCGTTGATCCACAGGATCAATGCTTTGGACAGGGTGAAACTGCCAAACCCAAAAGTGAGTTTGGTGTGCCACAAGTCGTTGTATGCGTCTGCCAGCGGAGAATTGGCCCACGCCAGCGCTATGATGGTGCAGGCCAGAAGAATGATTCCGCTCGAGGTTTCCTGGCGCAAGAATTCCTGGAAGGGATATAAAAACCGTTCGACGGGAGTCTGTTGAGTTTTTGGTTTTTTGGGCGCTTTTGGGGCCATTAGGATTCTCCTGTAATACTTTTCAAATGCTCGATTGCCATCCTCATCGCCTGTTGTGCGGATTGTTCCTTGTTCTCCCTCCGATTCCCCCTCCAATAAAAGGCTTCCGCGTGTTCGAAACCGTCCGTGACGAGTCCGATCCAGGTGGTGCCGACGGGTTTTTCGGGCAGGCCGCCGCCAGGTCCCGCGATGCCGCTGACCGCGAGGGCGATGTCCGCGCCGAGGGCAGTCCGCGCGCCGCGCGCCATTTCCAAAACAGTCTCGCGGCTGACCGCGCCGTATTTTTGGAGTGTGTCCCACGAAACGCCGAGACTCGCGACCTTGGCCTCGTACGCGTACGAGACAAATCCACCGATGAAATATTCGGAGGAGCCAGGCACATCGGTAATTTTGTCCGCGATCAATCCGCCCGTGCAGGATTCGGCAGTGGCGAGTTTCAATCTGTGGGCGCGGAGGAGTTGTCCGAGTACAATTTCGAGGGGGATGCCCAAGTGATTCTCCAGAAAAAGATGACCAGATTATACCTGTTGGAATCAAAAACCTCTTCACAATCGCTGTGAAGAGGTTTTGAAAGTTGTACTGGATTAATACCCCAGGCTCTGGTTGATGGTGTTAAAAATATCCTGGATCTGTGGACCAAGCAGAACGCCTGCAATGCCATTCACGCAGGCCAGCAATAGGCCGATCCCTGAAAGGACCATACCCACGATGGCCAGTGTTTTCTGTTCGGGGGACCTCATGCCAAAATATCCCAGCACCAGGCCGACGATGGCAAGCGGCGCGCCGCAGATGGGGAGGAACCACGCGCAAAGATTAATGATGCCGATCACGAGTGACGCAATCGCCATGATGCGATTGTTGTCGGTGCCACCCGCGGTGGGCGGCGTGGAAACGGGGGTGTTGATAGGTTCGTTCATATCATTCTCCTTTTGTTTATTGTAAATGACCTTTGGGATAAGTCAAGCGTGAATTTTCGCTGTGTTAAAATATCGGCATGGAAGTTTCCGCGCACATCGAAGGCATCCTTTCCACACTCCCGCCCAAGCCTGGCTGTTACTTGATGAAAAACGCCGAGGGGACGATCATCTATATCGGCAAGGCCATCAGCCTGAAGAACCGCGTCCGCTCCTACTTTCACGCGGACTCCAGTCACGATAACAAGACGCGGCGACTGGCGCGCGAAATCGCGGATATCGAGTGGATCGTCGTCGGGTCGGAACTCGAGGCGCTTATCCTCGAGATGAACCTCATCAAACGGCATCGTCCCAAATACAACATCAAACTCAAGGACGACAAGCGCTACCCGTACATCAAAATCCATTGGGACGAGGCCTATCCCAAAGTGACCGTCACGCGTCAGATGACCGAGGACGGCTCGCGCTACTTCGGGCCGTACACCTCCGCCTGGGCGGTCTACCAGACCCTCGACGTGCTTCGCCGCGTCTTTCCATACCTGACCTGCGACCGCGAGATCACGGGACAGGACAAACGCGCCTGCCTCTACTTTGACATCAAACTGTGTACCGCTCCCTGTATCGGCGCGGCGTCTCAAGCCCAATACCGACAGATGATCTCCGACCTGATGGATTTTCTCGCGGGACATTCCGAGCCTGTGCTGGCACGCGTCCAAGCCGAAATGGATAAGGCCGCCGAGGAACTTCGTTTTGAGAAAGCCGCGGCCCTACGCGACCAGATCAAGGCCATGCAGAACATTATGGAACGACAGAAAGTGGTCTTCGCGTCGGATTACAAAGACTCGGATGTGGTCGCGATGGCGCGTGCGGACGGCGAAGCCTGTGTGCAGATCTTCTTCATCCGCGCGGGAAAATTGATCGGACGCGAGTACTTCATCCTCGAGGGGACGGAGGATGCGGCTGACACGGAAGTGATGGCACAGTTCATCAAGCAGTTTTACACGGAAGCCGCGTCTGTGCCGCAACAAGTGTTGTTGCCACAGGAGATCGAGGAGGCCAAGATCATCGGTGAGTGGATGCGTTCGCGGCGCGGCGGCGAGAAGGTGGAAATCCATGTCCCGAAGGATGGACAGCCGCAGGAACTCGTCCAGATGGCGGCGGAAAATGCGACAGAGACTTTGTCTGCGTTGCGGGCGCAGTGGCAGGCCGACGCGCACAAGCAGGAGCAATCGCTGGCCGAGTTGCAGTCCGCGCTGAATTTGTCCGCGCCGCCGAACCGCATCGAGTGTTATGATGTGTCGCACACGCAGGGAGTCGCCACCGTCGGCGCGATGATCGTCTTCGAGCAGGGAGTCCCCGCCAAGGGACAGTATCGCAAATTTAACATAGACAGTACCTCCATCGGCGCGCCCGATGACTTTGCTTCGATGGAGGAAATGCTGACGCGGCGATTCCGTCGCTGGCAATCGGCGGAGGAGGCCGCGGCCAGCCCAGGGTCCAAGGTGGACGCGTCGTTTTCGCGCCTGCCCGACCTGATCATCATTGACGGCGGAAAGGGACAGTTGGGCCGCGTCGTCAAAGTCCTCGAGAACGCGGGGCTGGCAGAGAAAGTCCCTGTGGTCGGTTTGGCGAAACAGGAAGAGGAGATTTTCTTCCCGCATCGCTCGAACTCACTGAAACTGCCGCGCCACTCGCAGGGACTCTATCTCGTCCAGCGCATCCGCGACGAAGCGCATCGTTTTGGCATCACAGCACATCGGGCGCGGCGCTCGAAGCAGGGCATGGCCTCGGCACTGGGTTCCATCCCTGGCGTGGGGCCGACGCGGCGAAAGGCCCTCTTGAAACATTTCGGCTCTGTGGATAAGATTAGGGCCGCCACGCTGGAAGAGTTGATGGCGGTGAAAGGCATCAACGCAGACGTGGCAGAAAGCATCAAGGCAAGTTTGGAATGAAACGCATCTGGGTTGTTGACGATGACGAGGAAATGTTGCGCGCCGTACGGCTGATGCTCGGCGTGCTCAATTACAACGCAACCACTTTTCTGGGTGCGCGTTCCGCGGCGCAGACGTTGCTGGACAGCGACCGTCCCGATCTGATGATCCTCGACATCAGCATGCCCGAGGTGACGGGACTCGACCTGCTCGAATTCATCCGCCGCACCCCGGCCACAAAATCCCTGCCTGTGGTCATGCTTTCCACAGAAGCGTCGGATGTGATGGTGGACCGCGCCCGCGCCCTTGGGGCGGACGCGTACGTCTCGAAGCCCGTCACCGTGGAGGAATTGGAACGCGCGTTGAATGAGGCGTTTGAGAAGGGGAAGTGACCAGTCATCAGTGACCATTAATCAGTGAGATGAAGGAAATGTCGAAAAGTAAATCCCCTCGTAAGTTGACCACGGCGCAGATAGTCTTTTACATCCTGTCTGTATTGCTCGTGCTTGCCATGGTCCTTTCCGCATTTGTCAATATCTAATTGCCGTGCGGGATGGACTCCCTATGGTGATGATATAATCCCGACGCGCGGCGATCCCTGCCGCGCTATTTTGCGCCATCGCGGGCGGAACGTCATTCCGCCTTACAACAAATAAGGAATATATGCTCGATAAACTGTCTGGAATTGAAGCGCGCTTTAAACAAATCGACTCGGAACTGCTCGAAGTGGGCGGGAACTATCAGCGCGCCGCGGAGTTGAACAAGGAACGCATCGACCTGGAGCCCGTTGTCGAGAAGGCGCGCGAGTACCGTCAGGCGATGAAAAACCTCGATGAGGCGCGTGCCATGCTCGAGTCTGAGGAAGACGCGGAGTTGCACGCCCTCGCCGAAGCCGACATCCAATCGCTCGAGCCGAAGATCGAAGCGCTCGAGTCCGAGATCAAAGCCCTGCTTATCCCCAAGGATGTGCGTGACGAGAAGAACGTCTTCGTGGAGATCCGCGCGGGAACGGGTGGCGACGAGGCCGCGCTGTTTGCCGCCGACCTCTTCCGCATGTACACGCGCTACGCCGACCTGCAAGGCTGGAAAACTGAGATCATTTCGGAGAATGCCATCGGCATCGGCGGGTACAAGGAAGTGATTTTCGAGATCAAAGGCAAGGGCGCCTTCTCGAAACTGAAATACGAGTCAGGCGTGCATCGCGTCCAGCGCGTGCCTTCCACCGAATCTTCGGGGCGCATCCACACTTCGACAGCCACGGTTGCGGTTCTCGCCGAAGTGGATGAAGTGGAAATTGACATCCCTGTGTCGGATATCGAAGTGGAGGTTTTCAAGGCGGGTGGTGCGGGCGGTCAAAATGTTCAGAAAAATTCAACCGCCATTCGCATCACGCACAAGCCCACGGGCATGGTGGTGGTCTGCCAGGACGAACGCTCGCAACTGCAAAACAAACTGCGCGCCATGTCCATTCTGCGCGCCCGCCTCTACGAAATGGAGGATGAGAAACGCCGTTCCGAAGAGGAAGCCGACCGCCGCTCACAGGTTGGCACGGGCGAGCGCTCCGAAAAAATCCGCACCTACAACTGGCCGCAAAACCGCGTCACCGACCATCGTATCGGCGTCTCTTCCTACAACCTGCCCGGCGTGATGGCAGGCGACATTGACCAGTTCATCGAAGAACTGTCCACGCGCGATGAAGCGGGCCGCCTCGCCGCTTCGGGCGTGGGGGATGATGAAGATTGATGCAAATCGGAATTGACCAAAACAAAAAACGTAAAACGTAACCTTTACTCCCATTACGTTTTACGTTTTGTTATTTTCGCGGTGTTCATTCGGAGACACAACTTGATTATTGCCGACCTGCTGACCGATATTTCTACCCGCCTGCGCGGCGTGACCGACACGCCCGAGCTGGACGCACAAGTACTGCTCGCACACCTGACGGGGAAAACGCGCACGTGGCTGGCCGCGCATCCTGAAACGCATCTTTCCGACCCGCAACGGGACGCCGTCGAAGAGGCCGTTTCCAAACTGACGGCTGGCACGCCGCTCCCGTACATCCTCGACCATTGGGAATTTTTCGGCCTCGATTTCAAAGTCACCCCCGACGTTCTTATTCCGCGTCCCGAAACGGAACTGCTGGTCGAGCAGGCCATCCTTTGGCTGCAATCGCGTCCCGTGACAACGTACTCTGCCTTGCGCGCCGCGGACGTGGGCACTGGCTCGGGTTGTATCGCCGTCTCGCTCGCAAAGCAGATTCACGATCTGCGCGTCCTCGCCACAGACCTGTCGCTTCCCGCACTCAAAGTAGCGCATCAAAACGCGCTCCGACATGACGTCAACCACCGCGTCGATTTCGTTCAGTGTGACCTGCTCCCGCAGCATCCATTTCCCCTGCCCACTGAGAGTCACTTCGACGTCATCTGCGCCAACCTGCCCTACATCCCGACCGCCACGCTCGAGCATCTTCCCATCTTCGGACGCGAACCCACCCTTGCTCTCAATGGCGGAAGCGACGGCCTTGACCCGATCCGTCACCTGCTCAAGATCGCGCCCGAATGGCTGGCGCCCAACGGCCTCATCCTCCTTGAGATCGAAGCGGGACAGGGCATGGCCGCCGTCTCGCTCGCGTACGATTCCTTCGACCACGCCACCATCAACCTGCGCCGCGATTTGGCGGGACAGGAACGGTTGGTCGCGATCAGGATATGATTTGTGGGGCGGATTGGTAATCCGCCCAGCCAGCGGGATGCCATCCCGCTCCACGAACTTATGACCGAAATCCTCCCCGCCACCGACTCCCGCGCCATCTCTCGCGCTCTCGAAATCCTGCGCGCGGGCGGGATGGTTGCATTTCCCACCGACACGGTTTATGGTCTTGGCTGTCTTGCCTTCGACCAGGCGGCCATCGAGTCGATTTATATTGCCAAAGACCGTCCGCTCGAAAAAGCGATTCCGATTCTGATTGCGGATGTGGAAGATCTCGACAAAATTGCAGACGCGATTCCCGAACTTGCGCGTCGCCTCGCCTTTCGCTTCTGGCCTGGACCGTTGACTCTCGTCCTCCCCAAACGCGCGGACCTGCCCGCGGCCGTCTCTGCCACCGACACCGTCGGCGTGCGCGTGCCCGATAACAACGTCGCGCGGACGTTGCTCCGCGCGGCGGGGCCGATTGCCGTCACCTCTGCAAACCTTTCGGGACGCGAGAGTCCGCGAACCGTCAACGAGGTTGCCGCTCAATTGGGTGGACGCGTCCCTCTCATCCTGGATGGAGGCGAGACGCGGGGCGGAATCCCATCCACGGTGGTGGATGTCTCAGGCGCGGAGCCAGTCATCCTGCGCGAGGGTCCCATCACGTTGGAGCAGATTAAATCCACCTGATAATCGGGGTGGAATTCTCTTAACTCTCTCTAAAACTAATTTCAGCAAGCGTTTAGGCGCTTGTGTGAAAATTTGGGAGCATTCTCCTCACAAACCCCGTAGGCTCGTGGCAGGCCAAGCGGGGTTTGGGTTTTAAATTCACAGAAACCCGTTTTCTCAAAGAAAATGGGTTTCTGTATAATGGGGTTATGCAAATTATCATCCTCATTTCCGCAAACGCCGAGTGGCGCGTCGTTAAAGAATTGTTTCCCAATCTCGAATTGCATCCCACTCCCTTCGGCGAATCTACCAACCTGACACTTGACACCTGGCACTTGACACTCTTCCACGGCGGCTGGGGAAAAATTTCTGCCGCGGCTACTGCCCAATATGTGATAGACCAATTTCATCCCGACCTGCTCATCAACCTCGGCACCTGTGGCGGGTTCGCAGGACGAATCGAAACAGGGACGGTCATCCTCGTGGAGCGGACGCTGGTCTATGACATCCTCGAGCAGATGGGTGATGGCGCGGCCGCGATTGAGCATTACGCGACGGACATTGATCTTTCGTGGTTGGAGGTTGATGGAAAATGGTTAATGGATCATGGCGTGACGCGTGAATTACTTGTCTCTGCGGATCGCGACATCGTCGTCGAAGACATCCCCATGTTGATTCAAAAATATAACGCGGTCGCTGCCGATTGGGAATCGGGGGCGATTGCCTGGGTTGCAAAGAAAAATGGGACGCGTTTGCTAATTTTGCGTGGCGTCTCAGATTTGGTGGGTGCGGAGGGGGGAGAAGCGTATGGAAACATTGAAATTTTCCACACGCGTACGAAAACGGTGATGAAGAATTTATTCGACCAATTGCCAATGTGGCTGAAAAAGTTTTCAACCCCCTACCGAAATTGACCCCAGAAACCCGTCTTCTCCGAGAAGACGGGTTTCTGTTTTTTTTACTGCGCGGGGTTGACCACGCGCCCCATGAACAAAATCTGTCCGCTGACCGTGTCGCGGATGAGAAAGATGAATGGGCGGTCAACCGTCAGTGAGACCTCGAACATGGGGGCCATTGCCAGTTCCATGATGACGGCGGTCGCGGCCGCGGCCTCCGTCCCTTTTTCGTCCACAGCGACAAATGCTTTGTGGATCACGTCACTGATGAAGAGGTCGCGGTTGCCCGTCATGCCAGAGAAATCGGCGCGGTTCGGGTCGAAGGCGTCGGTCATCCCCAGCGCTTTCAACGTTCCTATTTCGCGCTGTTTCTCATAGACGGACATCAGCATCGTGTTGATGATTCCCACAAGAGCAATAATGATGATGA
>QZIJ01000049.1 GCA_003598975.1 Anaerolineaceae bacterium
GATCCAGCCTGCGACGTTGTCGAGGAAGTAGCGGTCGTGGGTGACGGCGATGACGGTGCCTTTGTAGTCGCGCAGGTGATGTTCGAGCCACGCCACGGACTCGGCGTCGAGGTGGTTGGTGGGTTCGTCGAGCAGGAGAACATCGGGTTCAGTGAGCAGGAGTCGGGTGAGGGCGACGCGGCGTTTTTCTCCGCCCGATAAAATTTTGATAGGCGTGTCGCTTGGCGGACAGCGCAGGGCTTCCATCGCCACTTCAAGATGCGAATCAAGATTCCAGGCGTCGTGCTTGTCGAGCTGTTCCTGCAGTTTGGCTTGCTCGGCGACGAGGGCGTCGAAGTCGGCGTTGGGTTCGGCAAATTTGGCGTTGACCTCATCGAAGCGCGCGAGCATTTCGACGATGGGTTGCACTGCCTCTTTCACGACCTCGATGACTGTTTTGGTTTCATCGAGATTGGGTTCCTGTTCGAGCAGTCCGTAGGTGTAGCCTTTGGCTTGCGAGATCTCGCCGATGTAATCTTTGTCGATGCCTGCCATGATGCGCAGTAACGTCGATTTGCCCGCGCCGTTCAGACCGAGCACGCCGATCTTGGCGCCGTAGTAGAAGCCGAGCGAGATGTCGCGCAGGATCTGTTTGTTGGGGGGGACGATACGTCCCACTTTGTTCATGGAGTAGATGACTTGGGTGGTTTCGTTGGACATGAATAACTTTTACATCCTTTGAGAATAAAGAACAAATTGTGGCTTATGAGACTTCTCAAACAAAGCCAATTGCTTTTCAAGTTGCAATTCAAATTGCGGAAGCGGGTTATAGTTTAGAACAATCGCCTCAAGCATAGGATTGCGATTTTCTTCCTTTGCGCCAACATGATAAAAATGCTCACGAGTGAGAATCGTAAATCGATATGCGTACTTCTCAATCGCAGGGTTGGAACGATATTTATTACTGTGCCATGTTGAAAGAATAAACTTGGCAGGTGTAGTACTCAATAATTCATAAAGTTCTTGTTCATCGTTTTCCGACCACGAATTGAAGTAGTCGACATGTCTGCCGATGTAAGGCGGATCGCAATAGATAAAGTCACCTTCCGATGCTGACGAAATTGTTTGTCTAAAATCGGCACAAATGAATTGCCAGTCATATTGAGAAGTCGCTTGTGACACGTATTTAATTTGGTTGGCGATTTTGGTGACATATGCCTTCGCAAATCTTTCTGGCTTATGCCCAAATGGCACATTGAAATTCCCTTTTTGATTGAAGCGCATTACGCCGTTGAAGCACGCTCGATTCAAGAAAAGCATATCCAAAGGCTCGCCTTCTTTGTTGAAGCGCTCACGCACCGCATAATAATGCTCTTCACCTGTGGCTTTGAGTTGTGCGCCTTCCTTTTCTAGAAACTCTTTAGCAATGCCTGCAGTAATCTTCCCCTGTTTGATTGCATTGTAAAAGTTAATAATATGCGGATTGACATCGGCAAAGACAGCCCGATTAGGACGCATGTTGAAACCAACGACACCAGAGCCCATGAATGGCTCAATCCATGTACCTGTGTTTTCGAGAGTCGAATGGTCTTTAATCCATTCAACCAATTTGGTCTTAATGCCCTGACATTTTATGGGCGGAACATTAATGGTCATTTCTGAATCCGCCTATTATTTTTGCGGGCTGGCTTTCTTACCATTGGGTTGGCAAGTTTCGGGTCTTTGCCGCGATATTCTAGGAAATGCTTCAGGAGGGTTATCTTCTTGACTTTTCCATCGGGCATGGTCATTTGGATTTTCCCATAATTTATCCAGTAATCATCGAACCATTTTTCGCCAAGTTTCTTGAAAACCCCGTTCCCATTCAAGATATCGCTAATGTTGGTAATGCTTCCAATGTTGGCTGTATTAGAACTACCTTGATAATCGCTGGCGATTTCCCACTTTTCATGAACAAAGAACTTGAAGTCATTGATAACGGATGTGATGGACTGTAACTCTTCAAGGCGATATGATTCAGACTCGTAACTTTTTTCAGAGTTTGTGCGTGAGTAAATAATACCAAGACAAAAATGCCCAAGGTATTCATTGTATGGGAATTGAATATTCTTGTTGCTTTTTCGATTAATAAAATATTCCCCATGCGATCCGAGAGTGAAGCCGTTACAAAATTCTGGATTATCTGGAAGGCGATAAGTAGTTTTTAGGTCGACGGCGAATTTGATGCTCTCGTCATCTGCGCTGACAAATGATAAGTCTGGATAATAGTTTTGCTGTTCTGCCAAAACTATCCGATAGTTATTTTGGCTTGCAAATTCAAGCAATTTCGGAAAAAGGTGAATTTCAAGAATTTTGGAGACAATTTTCGTGTCGGCTGAAATCGTATAAATGTTTCGGAAAACGTCAATGAAGCCTTTGATTGTCCATTGATCATCGGGCGTGGAGACATGACTTTTGAGCGTTTCGACAAACTCGGTCAACGCTTGCTTGAATTCTAATTTGGCTTGTTCGCGCTTCGATTTTGGCATATTGCTCTCCTTTGGAAATTATACCCGACAGACAGCCAGCCTTTGATGTTTCAAGATTGAACTTCGCCGCGAGATGACGCCCGCTGAAAAACTGCTGTGGCAGGAAGTACGCGCCAATAAGCTGGGAGTCCGCTTTCGGAGACAGCAAATCATCGCAGGTTTCATCGTTGACTTTTACTGTCACAAGGCGGCGCTGGTTGTTGAAGTGGATGGGGACATTCACGATCTACAACCGGAGGAAGATGCCAGGCGGGAGAAGGTATTGTCCGCGCTGGGGCTGAGGATTGTCAGATTTAGGAATGATGAGGTCGTGAGGAACTTGTCCGCGGTGGTGAGAAGAATCAGAAAGCCAGTCTCATAATTGGCAAATTTCCATGAATATGATGCTATACTACGTAAAGAAAGGATAACAAACATGACCACACTTGTTGAAATTGAAGGGATCGGCCCTGCTAATGCCGCGAAGTTGAATAAGGCTGGCGTACGAGGCACAAATGGACTCTTGAAAATGGGCGCAACCAAAAAAGGACGCCAGGAACTGTCCAAGGCTA
This sequence comes from Anaerolineaceae bacterium, assembly GCA_003598975.1. GTDB lineage: Bacteria > Chloroflexota > Anaerolineae > Anaerolineales > Villigracilaceae > Denitrolinea. The sequence continues at coordinate 3,059 of QZIJ01000049.1, forward strand.
CTGGCTTTTCATCCAGGACAATTCTTGAATGGGTCAACCGCGCCGACCTGTTCCGCGTCAATGGAGTCGGCACCCAGTACTCCGACCTGTTGGAAGCCGCGGGAGTGGATACTGTGATGGAACTCTCCAAACGCAAACCAGAGGCCCTGCTTGAAGCCATGGCAAAAGTCAATGCCAAAAAGAATCTCGTCAACCAGATGCCAGCCCTGAGTATCGTCAAAGCCTGGGTGAAGAACGCCAAGTCTCTGAAACGGGCAGTGGAATACTAAACCAGCGAAAACTTCCGACAACTTAAGTCGGAAGTTTTTATTTAACCCGAGTCCCGGCCAGCACATAAAAACGAATCACTGCGCCAGGCGAGGCTCCTCGTTTGCGTTCGGAGCCGCATCAGACCCTCAGCCACGAATTTCAGTAAATCACAGATTCAACCTTCACTGCGCGGAAGGTGTTCTCCCTGGCCCCACCCTTCCCATTCCCCCTCTCCTATCTCGGATCCCCGAGCGTATAAACCTCGAGTTCACCCTTCCAGGCCTGGTAATCAAAATTATAGAATGCGATCAGTGTTTGTTCTTTATTCGAGTCAATGGGATAATTGGTGTCCGCTTTATTGATATCATCCCAAAACCAAACTTTGCATTTCTGAAGTTCCATGCACAGATAATCACCTATGGTCTCATTTCTTTTCCGATCGTGAATTTGTTGTTTTGAACTGTTCGTTATGTCAACATTCAAAACGATCATACTACTCGAAGTTTATTACAAGGAGGTGATGGGTGCGTGAAAAATCAGCAAACCATTTAAATTGAAAGAGCCGGGCCTCCAGGCCGGCTCTTTCAATTTTTGCTTGGGAGGAGAAGAGAAGTCGCCTTACAAAGGCAACTGTATCATCTGCCTGGAAAACCTGCTGGACGCATCCCCTACGTCACTCGGACGATTAAACAATGATTTTTATGAGCCTTTTCTAAGAAAAATCAGCCCTGTACGAATGGGGTGAATCGGAATTCTCTGGATTGCTGTTACTGGCACGGGTGTCCAGCCCACACGCACAGGTCCAAATTCAGGTATGATTGATCGCAACACCTTCCCTAACACATTCGGAGCCCCCATGAAAACCAAGGAAGAAATCGTATCCAACTGGCTGCCGCGTTACACCGATACCGCCCTCGATGATTTCGGGAAATACATTTTGCTGGTCAACTTCGACACCTACCTGCACATGTTCGCGGACTGGTTCAATGCTCCCATTCGCGGCGAAGGCAAACCCATGCCCAATGTCACCGCCGAGGGCATCACGCTGATCAACTTTGGGATGGGAAGCGCCAATGCCGCCACGGTCATGGACCTGTTGAGCGCCATCCAGCCGAAGGCCGCGCTCTTCCTCGGTAAATGCGGCGGACTCAAGAAAAAGAATAAACTCGGCGATCTAATCCTGCCGATCGCGGCCATCCGCGGCGAAGGCACCTCCAGCGACTACTTCCCGCCCGAAGTCCCTGCCCTGCCCGCCTTCAACCTGCAAAAGGCCGTCTCGACGACGATCCGCAACCATGATCGGGACTATTGGACGGGCACCGTTTACACAACCAATCGCCGCGTCTGGGAACACGACGAGGAATTTAAGGCCTACCTGCAACGCATCCGCGCCATGGCGATAGACATGGAGACAGCCACGTTATTCATCACAGGCTTCCATAACGAAATTTCAGTCGGCGCCCTGCTATTGGTTTCTGACCAGCCGATGATCCCGGGCGGCATTAAAACTGCAAAGAGTGACAAAAAGGTGACGCAAAAGTATCTGGACATGCACCTGCGCATCGGCATTGATTCGCTCAAAGAGTTGATCAACAACGGGCAGACAGTCAAACATTTGAAATTTTAGCGACTCCCAGGTTTTGTCTTTTGGCAGGCCAACAAAATCAGCCACTTTTAGATCTTAAACAAGGAAATCTTTTTTGTGCTACAATACATCAGTATATACTGATACAATGATAGGACAAAAAAAATGCTCCTCACCGCCAACCCCACTTCCATTGCCCTGCAAGCCAAACTCTTTCGCGGCTTCGCGGACCCTTCGCGGCTTTCCATCATGGAAACCCTCCGCGACGGCGAGATGACCGTCAGCGAAATCGTCGAAGCGACGCAACTCAGTCAGAGCAACATCTCCAACCACCTCGCCTGTTTGCGCGATTGCGGCCTCGTCGCGGCCGAGCAGGACGGGCGCTACGTCCGCTACCGTCTCAGCGACCCGCGCGTCGAGCAACTCCTCGCCCTCGCCGATGAATTGCTGGGCGATGTCGCGCGCGGCGTATACGAATGCGTCCACTTGAAATGAATCTCACCACAAAGGGGAAAGGCAATTTCCTTCGTGCCCTTTGTGTACTTTGTGGTTAAAGGTATTACATGCAAACCCTCGAAATCCCCGTTCTCGGCATGGACTGCGCCGAGTGTACCGAACACGTTCACAAAGCCATTGCATCCCTCCCCGGCGTCGAAAAAGTGGATGTCTTCCTCGCCGCGGAAAAAGCCGTCATCCGACTCGACCCCGCGCAAGTGGGGATGACCGACCTGCGCGCCGCAGTCTCATCCGCAGGCTATTCGGTTCCCGCGGGACCCGAGGCGGGCTCGGCCTCCTCAGGCGGAATCGACAGCCGCGCCTATACCCGCCAAGTCCTCACAATCCTGGGCGTCTTGTTCGCGGTCATCCTCTTCATCGTCATCGTTGGCGAGGGATTCGGACTCTTCGAATCCATCTCGGATAAAATCCCCTGGCCGCTGGGCCTCGTCCTCGTGCTGGCCTTCGGCTGGCCTGTGTTCGTCAACGTCGCCAAAGCCGCGTGGAGACGACAAATTATCGCTCACACTGTGATGACGATGGGCGTCATCGCCGCGGCGGTTATCGGCGAGTGGGTCACGGCCGCGCTGGTGGTCTTCTTTATGCGCGTGGGCGACTACACCGAAAAATTCACCACCGAGCGCGCCCGCCGCGCCGTGAAAGATTTAACCGCGCTCGCACCACGAACCGCGCGCGTCGAACGCGCTGGTGAAGAGGTGGAAGTGCCTGTCACGGAATTGTTGAAAGATGAAGTCGTTGTCGTGCGGCCTGGCGAAAAGATTCCAGTTGACGGTGAAGTCGTCAGCGGTCTGTCGTCCGTAGACCAATCTGCCATCACGGGTGAGTCTATGCCAGTAGATGTGACGGTTGGCTCGAAAGTCTTCGCCGCGACGATGGTCAAATCGGGAAGCATTCGCGCCCGCGTCACGCATCTCGGCGCGGACACAGCCTTCGGGCGCGTGGTCAAAATGGTCGAGGAAGCCGAGGGCAGCCGCGCGGACGTGCAGAGACTCGCCGACAGGTTCTCGTATTGGTACATGCCCGTCGTGGCGGGCATCGCCCTGCTGACGTTCATCCTCCGCCGCGACCCATTGGCAACTGCCGCGGTGCTGGTGGTGGCTTGTTCGTGCGCCTTTGCATTGGCGACTCCGATTGCCATGCTGGCATCCATCGGCGCGGCGGCTAAACGCGGACTGCTCATCAAGGGCGGAAAGTATCTCGAAGTTTTATCGAAAGCGGATGTGCTGTTGCTGGATAAAACAGGGACGCTCACGCTCGGCCAGCCGCGCATCACGGACGTGGTCGCGCTGAACGGCATGAGTCAAAACGAATTACTGGCACTGGCCGCGAGCGCGGAGAAATATTCCGAGCATCCACTGGCGCACGCGGTGCGCGTGGAAGCAAAGAGCCGCGGCTTGCGCGTGGACAACGCGTCCGAGTTTGAGTCCGCCGCGGGGTTTGGCGTACGCGCCACGGTCGAGGGAAGAAGCGTGAAGGTCGGGAGCGCGCGGCATGTCAACGGGGAGAGTCAAGTCGCGGCGCGATTGGAGTCCGAGGGCAAGACATTATTATTCGTCGAAGTGGACGGATCGCTGGCGGGAGTTCTTGCCGCGGCGGACACGTTGCGCGAAGAAGTTCCCGCCGCGCTGGGCGAAATGCGAAAACTGGGTATCAAAAAAATCGAACTACTGACAGGCGACAACGAACGGACGGCTTCGGCGCTCGCGAAAAAACTCGGCGTGGATTTTCGCGCCAACCTTTTGCCCGAACACAAAATCGAGGCGGTGAAAAAATATCAGCGCGAGGGGCTGACGGTGGTGATGGTGGGCGACGGCGTGAACGACGCGCCTGCGCTGGCGCAAGCGGATGTGGGCATCGCCATGAGCGGCGGCACGGACATTGCAGTGGAAGCAGGACACATCGCGCTCCTGCGCGCCGATTGGTCGCTTGTGCCAGAGGCGCTGCGAATTGCCCAGCGGACGATGCGCGTGGTGAAGGGCAACATCGGCTTCACGCTGCTCTACAACGCCTTCGGGCTGACGATGGCCGCGCTCGGATTCCTTCCGCCCATTTTCGCCGCGGCATTACAGTCCCTGCCTGATGTGGGGATTTTGTTGAATTCGTCGAGGTTGTTGAGGGGGAGGTGATTTTCAAGCCGCGAAAATCACCTGGTGACGTTAGATAAAAAGTCTTCAACCTCCAGCTGGACATCCTCATCTAACTTGTTCGGGGTAATCCCAACTGCCCCTATCTTGTTTTGAGACCCCATCGGAACATACTCAACCATTGACTTTGAATTCAGTTCAAGAAATTCCTGTACCGCCGCGATCGGCCAATCAGGCCAGGCACGTTCTTCGATCTTGACCACCTTGTTGCCTGGGCTTTTGATTTTCATTGCAAATACAACGCGAATGCTCAGGAATTTCGAGAAGTGGTAATAGACTGTCGTGCCTAATTCAAGTTCAAGCCAATCCTGAACGATCAAGGCAGGAAATTCAGGCCACAATCGTTCAACGCCTTCGTCTGATTTGTTCATCGAAATCTCCTTTCGAGAGAAAACGGCTTACCCTCTTATTCCAGTTCCGTGATAGAGCCCGCCACATCTGCATTCACATTTGTCGCTAGAGGAGTTCGCACATCTCCAACTATGACCTGTCCGAAATTTTTTCGGGAGTTTCTTGTGCTTGATGATTTTCAGTTTCGACGGTTTGTTTGATTTGGCTCCTTTGGCTTCGGATTGCACATTTTGACGCGTCATCTCGCTCTCCTCTCTCAAAAACGGCTGGCTTTCAGAAAGCGGTTCTGATATTTCGCGGTGTTGGGTTAAAATGTCCTAACAAGATTATACAGACAATCAGCCGCAAGTTCAACAAGCAATCCTGAGGAGCCTCCCATGTCCCGCCTGCCTCTCTTCCTTCGCAAGACCCTCGCCTGGAGTGTCCACCTCTTCACCGCCACAGGCGCGGTCTGGGGATTTCTCGCCTTACGCGCTATCTTCATCCACGAGTGGAAACTCGCCATCATCTGGATGGCCGTCGCCATCTTCGTGGACGGATTCGACGGCATCCTGGCGCGCTGGTTCGACGTGAAGACCTACGCCAGCGGCGTGGACGGCGCGCTGATGGACAACATCATTGACTACTTCACCTACGTGGTCGTCCCTGCGCTTTTCCTCGTCGAAGCGGACCTCGTCCCTGCCGCGTTGGCCCTCCCCTGCGCCGTCTCCATCCTGCTCACCTCGGCCTACCAATTCTCGCAAGTGGACGCCAAGACGGACAACAACGAATATTATTTCAAAGGCTTTCCCGATTACTGGAACGTACTGGTCATCTACATGCTGGTGCTTGGGTTAAATCCCTGGCTCAACTTCGGCTTCCTCGTGCTCTTCAACATCCTTATTTTCGTCCCCATCAAATACATCTATCCCACCCGCACCGTCCGCCTGAAAAAACTAACCCTGATCCTCACCTACCTCTTCGGCGCGCTCGGCGCAGTGGGACTGATCCTCTATCCCAACGAGCCAAAATGGATCTGGTGGGTGACGTTGCTGTATGGCGTCTACTATCTCGCGCTCAGCCTCTGGCCGCGGAATACAACTCACCGCGAAGACCGCAAAGAGCGCGAAGTTTTTTGATTTTCCTTGGCGACCTACGCGTGCTTCGCGGTTAAAAAACATGCAAATTGAACTTGCCTCCCGCGTCACCGACGAACTACTCAACGCGCTGACGCGACTCATCCCCCAACTGAAAATCTCCTCCCCTCGCCTCACGCGTGACGATCTGGCGGCCTTACTCTCTTCGGACGCCGTCACCCTGCTGACAGCGCGCACGGACGCGTCCGCGGCCATCGTCGGCATGTTGACGCTCATCGTCTACCGCACCCCAACAGGGATTCGCTCACGCATCGAAGATGTCGTCGTGGACGAATCCATCCGCGGGCAGGGAATCGCCGTTGAACTCGTCCAGCGCGCGTTGGAAATCGCCCGCGCGAAGGGAGCGGATGGCGTCGCGCTCACGTCCAACCCGCGGCGCGAGGCGGCGAATCGTCTGTATCACAAAGTGGGATTCACAAAGTGGGAGACGAACGTGTATTTTTACAAGTTCTAATACTTTTCCTTCAACTCCCCCACAGGCAGAACGATAAATCCTTCTTCTTTGGCTCCCAACTGCATTGTTTCATGGGGGCGTTTCGCGGAGACCCAGGCGGTGTACGCGGCGATCAACGCGTCGAGTTGTGCGGGATGGTGTATCAACTCCATCGGCATCACGCCGAGGCGCAGGCGGTGACGAGTGATCTCCTCGAAGAAATTCATCGGGTCTTTGATGCGTAAGCCCGCGTCGTGCAGGACGATCTGTCGTTGCAGGCAGCCTTCGAGCGTGGGCTTCGGCAGGGGGACTTGTCCCAGCAGGGCAGTGTAACAGGCGTGTGGATGCGTCTCCAACCAGAGGTGTTCGGCGGTTTCGTGCGGATGAGGCTTGAAGCCCATCTTCGTCAATCGCTTGTAAAGGGCAAACCCCAACTGCACCCAGCCTGCACAAGTCTCCTCGCGGGAGGGCGTGGCACTGACCGAGATGCCGCGCCCGCGCAGGTCGGCCTCGGCCACCCGAAGGTCCGCGCCGCGAAGCGAGTGGGGAGTCAGCGCCTGCTTTTCGAGCCGCTTCCGCACCAGTCCCGCGTTCACTTTCGACGGCGCGTTGACGGCCACCGTCGCGGCAGGGAAGTTGCCGACGAAGGTCAGCACATCCTCCAGTTCGCCGTCGGAGAGCGCCAGCAGGTTGCGTTCATCGTCCAGCGCGGCATACGTGAAGGGACTGCGCCCTGCGGTGGGATCAATGCCGATGAAAGCGTTGCGTGTGAAGAGCATGGTAAGATGAGTTTTGGAAAAGTCGTCGCTTGAAGAGCAGACCTTTACCACGAAGGACAAAGATGGTTTTTACTTTGTGTACTTGGTGTCCTTTGTGGTGAGAACTTCCTCAATGAAAGTGTAGCGCAAAAAGGACTTTTATGCAATCGAAACAACGGATTTGGTTCGCAGGGATTCTGTTGCTCGGCCTCGTTTGGATTCTCCTCAGCGCGGACCGAAGCGGGGCCTCGACCAACGGCATGATCCCCGCGCCGCAAAAGGGATTCCTCGCGCCCGATTTCACGCTCGAAACGCTGGACGGCGAAACAGTCACCCTCTCCGACCTGCGCGGGCAGGCGGTCATCGTCAACGTGTGGGCTTCGTGGTGCGGCCCATGCCGCATGGAAATGCCCGCTTTCAAACAGGTCTACAACGAATACAAGGAGCGCGGCCTCGTGATTCTGGCGGTCAACTCCACATCCCAGGATACGCGCACGGCTGTCGAGAAATTCGCCGCGGAATTCCAACTGCCCTTCCCCATCCCGCTGGATACCGACGGCAAAGTCGCGCGCCAGTATCGTGTCAGCGCACTCCCCAGCACGTTCTTCGTCGGGCGTGACGGCGTCATCACGAAGGTTGTCATTGGTGGGCCGCTGGCAGAATCCACCCTGCGCGCCGAAGTCGAATCCCTGCTCGCCGAGGAGATGCCCTGATGTTCCCCATCATCCAGATCGGTCCGCTCGCTGTCCAGGCCGCGGGACTCTTCCTCATCGCTTCGGTTTACATCGGGATGGTGCTGACGGAGAAACGCGCGTCCAAAAGTGGACTCAATTCCGCTTCGCTCGACAACCTGATCTTGCTCTCCCTCTTCGGCTTTCTCGCTGGCGGACGGCTTTCCTTCGCCATCACCCACTGGGATAGTTTCCGCGCCTCCCCGCTCGACATCTTCTCGCTCAACGCCTCACTCTTCGACCTGGCAGGCGGACTCGCCATCGGCTTCATCGTCGCGCTCGTGTACGGTCAGCGCAAGGGACTGGCTTTCTGGCCCACCCTCGACGTGCTGACACCCTTCTTCGCCACCGTGATGGTCGGCCTCGGGCTGTCGCATCTGGCATCGGGAAGTGCGTTCGGCAAGGAGACGTCCCTGCCGTGGGGCATCGAACTGCACGGCGCGGTGCGGCATCCGAGCCAGGTGTACGAGGTGGCCTTTGCGCTATTCATTTTGAGCCTGGTCGGGATGCGAAAACCGCTTCCCGTCGCGGGCGCGCAGTTCCTGACGTTCCTCGCGTGGACGGCGGGCGCACGTCTCTTCCTCGAGGCATTCCGCGGCGACAGCACCCTCGTCTTCGGCGGCCTTCGTCTGGGACAAATCCTGGCGTGGGTCGTGCTGGCGGTTGCGATGATTGTGCTAA
>QZIJ01000035.1 GCA_003598975.1 Anaerolineaceae bacterium
GGAAAATCATGAAGATCGTCCAGGCTACAAAGAACAGCACAGCCGCACCGAACGGGTCGACCAAGACACCGATGTTGAACCAGGTATCGCCGGTCGGCAGCCAGGGGATCGACGATACAAACGGATGCTCACCCAGGTGCTCTGCCCCGATGGCGCGGAAAAAGACCACCATGCTGCCCAGCCACGAAAGCGCCGCTGCGCCAACACCAATCGTATGGCTGAGCGCTTTGCTCTTGTTCGTGAACAGGACGATCAGGAAGAACGCCAGGACGGGCGGGAGGGGAATTAACCAGATAAGAGTTTCAGTTGCCATAACGTGTCCCTACCACTTCATCATGTCGAGTTCATCGGCCACCACCGTCTTGCGGTTGCGGTAGACCGAGATCACCAGCGCCAGGCCGACTGCAACTTCCGCAGCCGCCACAGCAAAAACGATAATGGCAAACACCTGGCCGGTCATCTGGACGGGGTCCAAATAGCGCCAGAAAGCCACCAGGTTGATATTCACCGCGTTCAGCATCAACTCGACGCCCAGCAAGATGGCGATCGCATTCCTGCGAGCCATCACACCAAACAGACCAATACTGAACAGCGCGGCGGAGAGAATGAGATACCAGGAAAGTGGGATCATGGTCTGCTCCTATTTTCGATTAAACGCGATGTAAACCGCGCCGACTAACGCCGTAACCAGCAGGACAGAGGCCACTTCGAACGGCAGGACAAACGCATCGGGAGAAATCAGCGCATCGCCCAGCGCGCTGACCGCATCGAACCCGGACGGGAGCTCTGCTGAGGTTTGCGAGAAGCCGCTCCAGTTCGAGAGCAGGAACGCCAGCCCGCCAAAGACCAGCAGGCTGACCAGCGCAGAGACCCACCAGTTCTTGTTCAAGCCGGGACCTGTTTCACGCATTTCCCTGCGGGTCAGCATGACGGCGAAGATGAACAGGATCGCAATCGCGCCGATATAGATCACCACCTGCACCACCGCCAGGAAACCGGCATTGAGCAGGGCATACAGCACCGCGACGCCAAACAGGGCAGAGACCAGCCACAACGCGGCATGCACCAGGTTGCGGGAGGTCACGACCATCATGGCCGAAGCCAGAATGACCACCGCAGTTATCAGAAAGAGAATTGCCATATCAGTTCCTCCCGCCTCTTAGTGATTTACCGCTTCCAAAGCGGCTTGCGCGGGACCTTCCATCTTCTCGCGCTCAGCCCGGCTGCGTCCACGCAGGATCTCGACCGTGATCCAGGCGATCAGGGCGTTCGACAGGAACATGCTCAGGCCCATGACCCAGGTCGAGGCGTCGCGCAGAAGCGTGTTCAGCAAAGCCGTCACCATCAGAACAACCAGGGAGAGCGGGACCAGGAATTTCCAGTTGAAGGCCAGCATATGGTCGATGCGGATGCGCATCAGCGTGTACTTGATCCACATGATGACCCAATAGCCCAGCAAAGCCTTGAAGAGCACAATTGCCGCCGCAACCAGCGGACCCAGGTTTTCCAGCCCGAAGAAATGATAACCGCCAAAGAACAGGATGCCCCAGAAACCGCCGAACGTGAAAGCGTGCAGCAACTCACCCGCGTAGAACCAGCCGAATTTCATCCCAGAGTATTCGATATGGAAACCGGCTACCACCTCGGATTCGCCTTCGCTCAAGTCGAAGGGCGAGCGTCCCAACTCCGCCACGGCGCTGACCAGGAAGATCAACGCCCCCAACGGCGAAAGGAAAACGTACCACAAGCCTTGCTGCGCTTCGCTGATGCCCAACATGCCCATCGTCCCGGCCAACACGGTCGGGATGAGCAAGGCCACCACCATCGGGATTTCGTAGGAAACCATGGCGGCTACCTGGCGGAAAGCGCCCAGCAGCGCGAACTTGTTGTTCGACGACCAACCAGCCATAATGATCGCCAGCGTGCCGATCGCGCCGGCCGCCACCAGGTACAGCAGGCCGACATTCAAGTCCACGCCGAGCATGACCGGAGCCAGCGGTACAATCGCCCACAGGATCAAAACAGACATCATCGAAAGGATGGGCGCAAGGTTATAAACCACTTTATCCGCGCCATCGGGAGTCGTGTCTTCTTTAATAATGAGTTTGATGATATCGGCAAACGGCTGCATCAAACCATAGGGTCCCAAACGATTGGGGCCAATACGGTCCTGAAAGCGAGCCACCACCTTGCGCTCGATCCACACGAGGAAGATATCCAGCACCATCAAAATTGTGATGAGCAGGAGTACGCCGAGGAAGACAACCAGCACATGCGCAAGGACAGCGTCCATGCCCCAGCCTGTGAATATGCCTTCCAGCCAAACCGCGGCGACTTTAAGAGGGTCATTCCAAAAATTCATAAATCGCTCCTGTTTCCCTCACCCTGGCCATCTCGCGAAGAGCGGCGGCGTCCTTTCCTTTTTGGGGGAAGGATTCGCAGAGCATGAGGGGTTTTCCTTATTACACAAAGAAAAGGCTGAAAGGAGTAATCCGATCAGCCTTCTTTTCTATTTACTTGAAAATCACACCCATTCCAACATTCCCTTGCGCCAGGTATAGAGCAGGCCAACAATCAGAATTGCGACAAAGATAATACCTTCAACCACCGCATACAATCCCAGCTGACCAATTTTCACTGCCCATGGAAAGAGGAAAACCGCTTCCACATCAAACACAAGGAAGACCAGGGCAAAAATGTAATATTGTGCCTTGAACTGCACCCAGGCTTCGCCGACGGGTTCAATTCCGCACTCATACGTTGATTGTTTAATGGGGTTTGGTTTTTTGGGTCCAAAAATAAATCCTGCGGCAATCGCACCAATCGGAATGATCAAGCCGACAATAATAAATAACCCTACATACAACCACTCGTTCATTTAAGGCGCTCCGTCGTGAAATTTATTACAACAAGTGCGCAAATTGTACCATAGAGAACTAACAACCCCCCGTAAAGCATGTCAATATTTTAGGTGATTTTCGTCATATTTTTCCCTCTTTTTTCCACATTTCAACTAACCATATACAGCTATTTTTTCATGCTTGCTCTCCGCTTATCGGGCATGAACTTGAGGAGGTCATCCAATAAAGGGAAACCGAGGACAAGACCAAGGATGAAACCGGCCAGACCGAGTCTCCGCGCGAAGTTGACCGGGAAACCGAAAAAATCCAGCGCTTCAATCTCGACGATTTGAGCTGAGACCGCCATTCGGCTTTTTTCGCCGCTGACACGTTCCTCAAAAACCAAATACAGCCAGACGGTGCCGCGATATGTGCCGGTCTCCCGCGGACGAATGCTCCAATAAAAAGTCACCGATTGTCCGGGCTTCATCGGTTCATAAATTGAGCCGGCCGGTTGAACCTCCATGCCTGCCATATCAAGACGCGCTTCCGCAGTAACAAAATGCGTTTCATATAAGTTAGGGAGCCCAACCACCCTGCCCATCACTCCATCCCCGCCAATTTTTGCAGTGGGAACGATACTGCCAAAATCATTCACATCCAGAGTTAAGCGGACAATATCTTCCTCCACCCCAGCCTTCATCCTGGATGGATATTCCAGGGTCAGACGCCGCATTTCAGGGATGACAGGCGAAAGAGTTGCAATATTCGTGGGCGAGGCACTCGGCGTGAAAACTGTTTGAGCGCCTGAACCGGATTCAGGAAAAGTTGGCGTATTGGAAGGTTCTGATGTGGGTGCTGACATACTACACGCGTATGATCCAAATGTGATCGTCAGCGCAAAGATGATGACGGGAAGTTTGCGGGGAAAATAAAGCCCGTTGATCACGAAACAGGTAAGGCTGGATAATGAAACGAGGAGGGTGCGGGGAGTCGCATCTCCGCAGGCGATATCGTTCGACTGCGAGTCACACGAGGGTTGGGCAGATAACCCCAAAGCAAAAGGAAAATTGAAAGAGTGAGGATAATAACAACCAGGATACGGCGAAGCTCCTTGTTCATCGATCCACTTCTTCGACTTCTATATACCACTTGACGCGTGTGCCGACGCGATCACGCAGCTGCCAGGCAATTGGTTTTTGCATTTCTTCAAATGCATGCAGGATTTCATGCACGCGTCTTCTCACGACATCACGCTCATCGTCTGTGAGCGGCAGGTCTTCCTTGCTCATCAGATCTTCCACACGCAGTAAATTAATGGACGTGGTTTTATACAAGCCCCAATCCTGGCTGCAAAGCTGGGCGAGGATTTGCAAATTGATCTTCTCACAATCATCGCCGCCTGTTTCATTATTAAATAAAATGGAGGTCAGATCGAGTATATCCTTGCGGTTGAGTTCCACGATCTGCGCCTTGGATAGCAACAACTCCGCCAGCGGAATGGTGAGCGGGTCAAAAGTCAGCCGGTCTTCAAGGGGAATCTTGTGACACATTTCAAAATCACCGACAAAGATATCGATCTTCATATCGGTCTTGTCGTCAAAATAAATCTGTCTGGTCGCGCCGTTCAGGACATTAAATTGTTTGTCAGGAGTGTATCCCACTTCAGGCATGAAAACCTCGAACTCGCGGCGTTGTTTCCTGGCAACCACAAAATCAAGGTCGCCAAACTCGCGGATAAACAGGGGATGATTCTTTTTATTATGCGCCTGTACAGCCAGCCCGCCAATTGCACGGAGCTGAATATTTTTCGCCTCCGCCGCATTGACAAGACGCGTCATTTCAGCAAGAGTCTCTTGTGACGTAATTGCCATCCATTCACCTTGAAAAAGACAGGGTGACAGTCACCTTTGAGGTGACTGTCACCTGATTGAAAATCTACTCCACTGGAATTTCGGATTGCACCTTGTTCAGATCAATGCCCTTGCTCTTGCGATAGGACTTGAAGCCGAAATAGATCACAGCGGCAAGCACGTAATTGCCGAGCATGTAATAGACCGAACTGGTGTTACTAATGCCGATGCCATACAAACCGTTCGGGTCGAAGATCCACTGATAGAGCAGATAGACGAGGAAACCGCCAAAGATCACGCCCGCAACAGAGATCAACGGCAGGCCCAGTACATTGTATTTGGCAATGGGCGATGCCTTATACAGATCAGGCTTGGTGTACGGAAGCACAATGGCAGCGATGGTCGTCCCGAGGAAGGTCACTGCGATGACCAAGGTGGAGCAAAGCGTCAGTGTCTGGAAGTTCGCAATGTTGAAGGCAAATAGATAGGCCACAAACACCGAGGGAACGATCATCAACAGCAGCGCATTGACGGGCGTGCCTGTGCGTTCATCCAATTTTGCGACGGATTCGGGCAGCAGGCGGTCAAAGGCGGCGGCAAAGATGACGCGGGTGGAGGATAGGAACACCGTCCCGCTCCAGCCAAACCACCACAGGCTCATCAAAATGATCACGATGAATTGTATGAATTTATTCGTGGTGAGGAACGCAGCCAGCAAGGCAGGATACGGCCAGACAGGGAGCGCGGGCGCTACTTCAGTGTAGCCCCAGGCATAATTCCACCAGGCCCCGCCGGCCTGGACGTAAAAGTCCCAGCCAATGGTCTTGCGGATGGCAAAGAGCAAAATAATGCCCAGCACGGTTGTAATTCCAAGCGCCCAACCCATACCGGCCACATTGCGTTTGAAATCGGTTGCGCCGCGCACTTCGCCATAAAGGGTCGCGCCCCAGTTGGGCCATAAGTTGAAAAAGACCATATAGGGGATCACGAGGAAGACCAAAGCCAGCGAGCCGCCGCTGAAAGGCGTGATTGCGCCGGCCTCGGTGCCCATGGTGACCGTGGCATCATACACACCAGGCGCCGCACCGAACATGGAGGTGGCGTTCGCTTCCAAACCCGCCTTGAAGGCCTGGGGGGAGCCCATCAGCAATAACGCAATCACGATGAGAAGTCCCAGCATGCCGCCGTAGAAGGAAAATTTTTGAATGCGCGCGTATGTTTTCATGCCCAGCATGATGAATACACTGACAATGGCAAGCGTGATGATCGAAGCCGTGAACGAACCCATTTGTGTGCCTGCAAACCACAAGGCCAGGTCTTTCACGCCGAATATGCCAAGCAAGGGCACAAGCACAATGTGACGGAACATATCGCCATACAACGGCACCCACAGCCACAAGATGAACCACCAGCCTGTGACTGCAAGGATGAAGCCGACTGCGCCGCCGAGAATACGGCTCTGCCAGACATAATCACCGCCCGAACGGGGCATGACGGCGATCAACGCGGCATACACAATGACCTCGAAGAAAATGAACACTGCGCTGATGATCAAGGCGTTCACCATGCCGCCCTCGAAATAGTACATCTGGCTAAAGCTGTACAAACCGAGGGTGATCAGGTTGATGGAAAACAACGCGTAGATAAACGCGTCCATGACCGACCACGAACGTACCAGGCCAGTCGCTTTACGGACAAACAAGTTGCTCATAACATTCTCTCCTTTGATGATATGTTTTGAAACCCTCTCCCCGTCTCCTCTCCCAACCTGGGGCTGGCGACGGGGCGGGGGTAATTACCCTGTTGTCAATACGTAATCTTCCACCTTATTCTTTCCGAGTCTCACAATCGCGCCAAGCAATGTCCCCTGTTCGTACATGGAGCCCGGGTTTATGCACAGCGTATTTCCAATCCGTGAAACGCCGCGGCCTTCGTGAATATGTCCATGCAGGCCAAGCAGGGGCTGTACTTCTTCAATGGCTTGCCGCAGGGCCGTCGAACCGACAGGTTTCAACGACTGGCCCGCCATCTTCGGACGCAGGTTTTCATCCAGCTCAGCCGCTTCATCGAGATTGGATTTATACGGCGGCACATGAATATTGAAAATGGAATTTTGCGGATTTTTCAACCGCGAAGTCATCGCTTCATACCTGGCCTTGAGTTGGGGCTCGTCCTCTTCACGGTGCGTGTCCCAGGGAGTGCGATTGCTCCAACCGGAGGCGATCATCTCGTGGCCGCTTTTCAGGGTGGTGACCTGTCCTTCGGCCAGGATCACGCTGCGGCTCGCGCGAACGATCTCGTCCACTTCATCCATATCATCATTGCCGGGGCAGCAGTACAACTTCATATCTGTGCCCTCCAGTTTTTTGTCCGCCAGATCCATCCATTGCTGAACAACCTTCAACACTTCGGCGAGAAAAATCTCGCTGACGCGTTCCGGATTATTTTCCAATTCTGTAATTTCATCTGGATTTGTCATGTAGGGGTAATAGCCGCGGCTGCGGACACGTTTGACCATGTCCTGCAGTTCTTCGTCGTTCGTTGTATCAAACACTTGTTCAAGTAAAGTGATGCGATGATTATTCCCGCCCTGATGCACAAACGGGACAACCGCCTTGCCCGTCATATCGCCGCCGAGGATCATTTGATCCGCCCCATAGAACTTGCCTGCATTGAGAAACTTGTTCCAGCAAATATCTGATCCGTGAATATCTGTCGCAAAGAAGATGGTTGTCACATGCAAATCCTTTATTTTGGGGTGTGCCTCAAAAAGGTGCAGAGGTGGTGCGGTAACGATTTTTTATTATACCCTCCAGGAGACAGATTGCAACAAATTCGTTAACAAAGACCGCCCATCTCATATCAGGCTTCCAATGCGGGTCAGATTCCCATGACAGCCTTGGGCGCAGTGACCGTGGACTTGCTTCAAGCGGGATACGACTTATGAAATGCACCTCACGACTCAGCCGAGCCACATGATGAGCCAATAGATGCCTGCGGAAACCAGGGCGCTGGCGGGTATGGTGATAAACCACGCAGTGACAATTTCCTCCGCCACGCTCCAACGGACTTTTCCGAACCTTTCGGATGATCCCACGCCAATGATCGCCGAACTGACCACCTGCGAAGTGCTCACCGGCAATCCAAGAAAAGAGGCGCTCAGAATCACAAGGCTGGAGGTCAATTGGGTGGAAAAACTATGGATGGGGCGTATCTTGTAAAACCCGCCGCCCAGGGTGCGGATCAACCTCCATCCCCCAACGGCGGTCCCTATTGCAATCGCCGCCGCGCTCAGCGTTACCACCCACATCGGGACTTTAAACTGGTTGATGGATCCGCTGATCAACAAACCGAGCGTAATAATACCCATTGTTTTTTGCGCATCATTTGTCCCATGGCTGAACGCCATTCCCAGGGCCGTGACAAATTGTCCGCGTTTGAAGAATTCATTGATTTCAATCGACGCATTTCGAACAAAAAAATAGATCAGGCGGGTGAGCGTAAACCCGAAAGCAAAACCAAGCAGGGGCGAGGTAAACAGGGCGATGATCACTTTTTCAAGACCGTGTAATTTGATTGCCCTGAAGCCCGCGCCCGCCAGGACCGCGCCAAGCATGCCTCCAATCAAGGCGTGCGATGAACTGCTCGGTATTCCCAGGTACCAGGTGAGCAAGTTCCACGCAATTGCCCCAACCAGGCAGGCAATGATCACATCCAAATTGAGCGCCTCCGACTGCGCCACTTCCTCGCCGATGGTCGTAGCCACCGCGACTCCAAATAGAAACGGACCCAGAAAATTCGCAACGGCAGTCAGCCCCAATGCGGTGTGCGGACGAAAGGCGCGCGAGGCAATCATCGTGGCCACGATATTGCTGGAATCATGAACCCCATTCAGAAAATCAAAGAGCAATGCCAGCCCGACAACGATATAAATTTGCAGGGACATAAAGCCTCGTTATGTTTTCTTTACGACGATATCCGCGATCACATTCGCGGCCTCGTCCCCGCGATCAGCGGCATTGGAGAGGTGGCGATAGACTTCGCGCATCTTCAACATTTCGACCACATGGTGGATGTCTTCCGGTCCGCTGAAGAGATTCGCCACCGCTTCGCGATAGACGGCCTCGACGCGATTCTCAAGCGCCTTGGCGCGCTGGGCATGTTCAATAGCCACGCCGGGATTCTTCTCGAGACGCATGACTGCCTGATGGATCTCCCAGCCCGCATCTTTCAACAGGGATGCGATTCGTATCATGTAGTTCGTCGGCTTGACGTTCAAGATGCCCATTTCAACCACAGTCGTGTCGGCGTAATCCACCATATCGTCAATCGAACGCGAGAGGGCAAAGATATCCTCGCGGTCGAACGGCGTGACGAAGACCCGATTCAATTCGTCGATCAGGATGCGGCGCACCTCGTCCGCTTCCTTCTCCTTCAGGGATAATTCCTCGGCGATTTCAGGCAGCGGCGTCTCGAAGTATTTTGCCAGCAATTTGAGACCATCGTAGGTTAGGGATGCCTGATTCAGTATGAGGGTGTTGAAGACCTCTTCGCGGAGTTTGAAAAATCGGAACATGGGACCTCCGTTGGGCGGCAAATTTAACTGCAATCATTTGCCCAGTAAATAATCCTATCACTCCGCATTGACAAATACGATATGTCAACCTTCCTTATTTTAAGTGTAAAAACGCATGGTCTGGGCACATCGCGCCTATTACAGGCGATCCATGTCTCAAGGTGGGAATATTTCCGTCACAGAGCGGGGATTCAACTTGTGACAGGGTTATAATTGGGAACGAGGTCAACCATGACAATTACCGACATTCTCAACTCAGTAAAATTTGTCGTAAGCCCTGATGGACATCAATCTGTTGTGGATTTGGACGTTTGGGAACAAATCATCACACTCCTTGAGGACGTCGAGGACGGGGAAGAGACGAAACAAGCGCTGACCGTGAAAGAAGAGACAATTCCCTGGAGAAATACTAATTAGGCCTTCATGCCAGAAATTTCCCGCTTCTTCGGTATCATCATCACGATGTACTATGGCGACCATCAACCACCGCATTTCCATGTTAGATATGGAGATAACAAAGCGCAGGTGACCATTGAAGCCATTTCCATTTTGAATGGCAAACTTCCATCCCGCGTATTTGGGCTTGTAGCAGAATGGGCAATGGAACACCAGAATGAATTGCGCGAAGATTGGAAACTGGTACAAAACGAGACTCCCCCGAATAAGATCGCCCCGCTGGAGTAAACCCTATGCTAAAAGATATTGTAAAAGTAAAACCATTAAAAGACCTTCACCTGCATCTTGAATTTGAAGACGGTGTAAAAGGTGAAGTGGATATCAGGAAGCTAATCAAGTTCAGGGGCGTATTCGAGCCGTTGAAAGACGAAACCTTCTTCGCCAAAGTGGACGTTAACCCCGAATGGGGAACCATCTTCTGGCCCAACGGCGCTGACCTTGATCCTGACGTGCTGTACAGCATGGTGACAGGCGAGGAAATTCCAGCAGTCGCGCCAATGGAAAACAAGTAAAACAACGATGAACCGTGTCATTTGTGGCGCGGTTCATTGCAATAGTGGGCATTATGAAAACCAATCTCTACTTCACTCACAATGAACCGATCGAACATCACAATGCCGTCAATCCCTGTGCGGACACCCACCAGCGAGGACCAACACCATGAAAGTATTCCCTTCGACGGGCTCAGGACAAGCATCAGCTCCACCTACTTTTACTTTCTCGAACACCGCAAAGCCGCGCATAAAAAATGCAATGTGACGGTCACTTCCAAAGTGACTGTCACATCAAGGACGGAAAAATGAAAAAACTTGTGCCGTTACTCATTGCCCTTTTAGGCCTGGCCCTGGTCATTGCCGCGTTTGCCGTCTGGCTTGAACCTCCCAAAGACGGCGGAGTATTCAGCACGACGGGAGCAATTATTTCATTCATTCTCGGAGCAGGCGCAAGCATCAAGGGTTGGATGGATGTATTCAAGAAAGATGCTCCAGCCAAAAACGAAACTTCCTTTACCGCCACCCAAAACGGTAGTGGAGCAATCGCGCAAGGCGAAAATCCACGCGCAGTAGGGCAACAGGGAGTTATGGCGGAACAAGTCAGCGGCGGCATCATCAACTACGGCACAATTTATCAAACGCCTGAATCCCCCTCTCCCTTTGGGAGAGGGCAGGGTGAGGGCAAAAACACCCTCCCATCCCAACCCTACTTCTTCGGACGCGCCAAAGAACTTGAAATCATCGCGTCTGCCCTCTCTCATGAATCAAGAACCTGGGCGCCCTCATTGACGGACCCGGCGGCATCGGCAAGACCGCGCTCGCCATCAAAGCCGCGCATGACGCACCCGCCGAACTCTTCGAGCACAAGATTTTCATCACCGCCAAAGTGCGCGAACTGACCGCCGAAGGGGAAGCCAAACTGACTGACTTCACCCGCCCAACCTATCTTGCCATGCTGGACGAGTTAGGCAAGGAACTGGGCGCAGACGGACTCGAAAAACTCGCGCCCGATGAACGTCCCAACACCCTGCGCCTCGCGCTGGCGGGCAAGAAGGCGCTGATCATCTTCGACAACTTGGAAACATTGCCAGAAGAAGAACGCACGCGCCTGTTTCAATTCCTCTCGCGCCTGCCCGAAGGGAACAAAGCCATCGTCACCTCCCGCCGCCGCACCGACGTGGACGCGCGCATCGTGCGCCTCGACCGCCTCGCCCGCGACGAAGCCCTGCAA
>QZIJ01000059.1 GCA_003598975.1 Anaerolineaceae bacterium
GGCATAGGAGGAAAAATCCTGAACGGTTGGAAAGCGCCTGATGTCATGGACTTCATAGAGGATGACCAGGGCCAGGATCGGACCGACTCCTGGAATCGAGCGCAGCAGATAAAGCGTATGGTAATCAGAACAGTTGCGGTTTCAATCGCCTTGAGTTGAAACAGATTCGGCGTATAATTGAAGAACAGCAAAAATCCTTTATGGAGGCATGGAATGAATATTTTGGCAGTTGAAATCGAAATCCCATATGCCGTGGATGTTCAGACGACTGATGATACACTGACCGTCCTGAGTGACGGTCGTACAATTTCGGTCCCGTTGGGTTGGCATCCACGCCTCGAGTATGCAACCTCTGAAGAACGGGTAAACTGGCGGCTTATAGGCAAAGGCCAAGGAATCCACTGGGATGACATTGATGAAGACATAAGCGTTGAGGGGCTTCTTTCCGGAAAACGTTCTGGAGAGAGCCAGGCTTCTTTCAAAAGATGGCTTCTTGGCCGACAGGCCACCCAACCAGCGGGTGAGCCAGACGCCGAGTAGCGTGGCAATTTATTCCAGCATCCGGGCGGCGCTGGTTACCCTTTCCGTTCGGCAGGATGACAAGGGACGTGACAACGCAGCATTGCGGTAGAAATCTATTGCAGGCAATCAAGAGTATCGAAAGGATGGTATCTATGGATGAATCCCGCCCGAGTGCAACGGCACACCGCGTTGCGATGAGACGTGCGGCACACCAACTCCTTGACAATCCGAAAGTTTTTGATGACCCTCTCGCGCTTCTTATTGTGGGTAAAGAGGATGCTTCGGCCTTACAAAGAGATCCACATCCGATTGAGATGAGCCCTCTTTCCCCGTACTTGCGAGCTTTTGTGGCAGCAAGGAGCAAATATGCCGAGGATGAACTCGCCTTGGGTGTTCACCGTGGCGTTTGTCAGTATGTCATCTTGGGTGCAGGGTTCGATACGTTCGCCTACCGAAATCCATATTCTCTCAGCCGTCTGCGCGTATTTGAGGTCGACCATCCTGCGACGCAGGCGTGGAAGCGATCACGCTTGGAGGAGGCCGGTATCGCACCCCCGGACAATCTGGCATTCGCACCGGTAGATTTCGAAAAGCAAACCCTTCCAGAAGCCCTTCGGGATGCAGGGTACGACCCGGGCGACTGCACATTCTTTTCATGGCTTGGCGTAACAGAATATTTGACGACCGAGGCAGTAATGACGACATTGCGTTTCATCGCGTCGGTGCCAGTGGGAAGTGAAGTCGTCTTCGACTATATGCTCACTCCGGCGCTGTTGACCCCAGCGCAACGGGTGCGCTTTGATGCCCTTGCGCGACGGGTAGCGTCAGCCGGGGAGCCGTGGCGAGCATTTTTCGACCCCGAACTACTGACAGGAGATCTGCATGCGATGGGTTTTTCATGTCTTGAAGACAACGGCCCAGACGTCATCAATGCAAAATACTTCAAGGATCGGAAAGACGGCTTACGAGTTGGGAGTTTGTCGCACATAATGAGTGCCCGAGTATGAGCGGCAAAGAGATCAGCCGAACCCGGCCTGGAGCGGATCGGCCATAAAGCAGGCCAAGCGCTCAGCTTTTCGTTCGCTCTAAATTGGGAGATTGAGGGATATGTTAACAATTGGCGATAGGTATCTATCGGCATTGCTCTTGAAAAATGAAAAACTCCGATTGATTGAGCCACATATCTATTCCATTCTTCCGGATATCGAAGTAACCAACCCTTATGACACCGGGTTTGGGTACATATATGATTGGGTAGCGTGTAATCCTATATATAACCGGATCATATGGGGCTATTCGGTCGAAATATTCGATAGGGTTGCCCATGATGCACTAAGATCATCATCGCAGGGAAACGTGTTGGACCTTGGGTGTGGCTCTTTGGCCTTTACTGCAAAGACATATATCCAATATTCCGCTCGTCCGGTTGTTTTGGTTGATCAGTCTTTGAAAATGTTAAGAATCGCTAAATCTAGATTGATAAAAATGAATGGAAATGTTCCTGACAATATAGTTTTCTTTCAAGCCGATGCTCTTCGGTTGCCATTTCGTGAAAAAAGTTTCAATACAATTATTTCTGAGAATCTGTTGCATTGCCTCAATGATACAAAAAAGCTATTGATAGGATTAAAGAATATCTTATCAGATGATGGCAAAATGTATTTTACCACTTTGGTTAAAGCCAATCGTCTTGCTGACAGATATCTTAAGGCCTTGGCAAATGGAGGCAACTTGGTTTGCAGAGATATTATGGACCATCAAGCAATTTATAATCAACTCGGCATGCTCATAAAATGCGATGTCAATGGCAATTTGGCATCTATTTTTTATGGCGCATGAAATCAGCGAAAACGCATTCACCAGACGGCGAGAAGCGCGGCGGCGCAACGCGAGAACGTCCTCGGCGCCGCTGGTGATGCTGGTCGTTAACCTAAAAATACGCTTGTAAACAATTTTCGGTATGATATAATATCATACCGGAGGTAAGGCAAATGGCTGCATCGAAAATTGCAATCACAATAGACGACAAGATGCTTAAACAAATAGATATTCTTGTTAAAGCAAATTATTTTCCGAATCGAAGCAGGGCTATACAAGATGCTGTTGCCGAGAAACTGGCTCGTCTTGAAAAAAGCCGCCTTGCACAGGAGTGCGCTAAGCTTGATCCGGAATTCGAACAATCTTTAGCTGAAGAGGGTTTTTCAGTGGAGATGGAAGAATGGCCAGAATATTGAGGGGTGATGTCCATTGGGCAGATTTAAATCCCGTCATTGGCAGTGAGCAGGGTGGTTTGCGCCCTGTGCTCATTTTAAGCCAAAATGTATTTAATGAACGCTCGGGCACAGTAATTGCTGTGGCGATCACAAGTCAGCCCCAACGAGCCGGATTTCCACTGACATTGGAACTCACGGAATCAAACCTTCCTAAACAATCATGGGTAAAAATCAGTCAGATTCGCACTCTTTCTGTAAAAAGAATCGGCAACAGATTAGCAAAAGCATCTGATGAGGAATTGGCCATTATAATTGACGGATTGAATGAAATAATTGGCGGTTAACCTCTCATTTGAGCGGACGCGGAAAAACATCGGCGTTTTTTCCCTTGTATCTTGGCCGCGCCGCTCAATTCGGCGGTTATGCTCAACCGGAAAAACATATGAATATTCGTCAAATGACAACACAAGATGTCGGTCCCGTGGCAGAAGTGCATAAAGCCGCGTTTGTCCGTCAGACAATGTCGCGAGACTGGATTCAATGCAATTTTAATGCGTATCCACTTATGCAACTATTTGTTGCTGAACAAAAAGGTTTAATCGTCGGTTATATTCTCTGGAATCAGAAGAGTGGTTTTCGCCCATCCGTGGTTTTAGAGTTGGGGCAAATTGCAGTTCACCCTGAGTCCCAAGGACGAGGAGTTGGGAAACAGTTGATCACCGACTCACTCCCTCTCGTTCGAGCCCAACTCGGTAAAAGAGGAGCCACGCTGAAGCACATCATTGTGACAACGCGAGCCGATAATTATGCTCAAAAACTCTACCAAAAGAATCTCGGGGTTGAAACCGAAGCAATGATCAAGGATCTTTACTCTGCCGATGAAGTGTTTATGATCCGTCGCAATGTAATTTCTGAAGCATAACAGGTTAAACCAGACCGCGTGAAGCGACACGGTTTTAATTGAAGTATCCCGGCGCGGCTGGTTAACCTGAGCGTTGTGCCACAATGAGAAAAAGAACTGGAGATAAAATATCAATGATGAGAAACCCGAGCAAGTTCAGCAAGTTCTTCGCGAATCACTTGACGAATTGTTGTTTCATCGAGTGGCTTTTCGCATTTAGCGAGATATTCCCTAAGGGCCTCATTGATCATTGTCTGGTAGCCGTAACCTGCCTTATCCGCTCGTTCACGGAAATCATCAAGAATGTCCGTATCAAGGTACATTGTCACCCTGGTTTTTCCTTTGGACGGAACAACTTGTCCTCTTTTAGCTTTTTCGAAATCAATTTCCTTTTTCATATTGTTTCCTTTGCAATGGCGTCGCCTTCTTGGCTGAAATCAAGCGGATGCTGTCGGGGCGATATGAATAAACAACCACCACTTGTTCTTCAAGAGTCAAGGCGAATGGATCATAAAGTACCAATTCGGCATCGGAGAAGCGTACCTTTTGCTTTTTAAAGTTGATTTCAGCTTTTTTAGGATCCCATGTTATCCTCATGATAAAATATCATACATATATTATATGCACATGTCAATAGCTTTGTTTGTATAGAGATTGGTCTATCTGGTTATTATTCGAAATGGCACAACAATGGCATGAAGAACGGACGGGCTGGACAGCGGGGTTTTTGGATATTTCCGTTTTCAATCAGCATGACAGGTTTTTGACCATTCGTCATCTAAACCAGCCCGCCGCTTATGCCAGCACGGTTATGCTTTGAATTGCATTAAATCAAAAAATGGAGGAAAAATGAGCATCAATATGGGGAACGATGAATTCATTTTATACATTCGAAAGAACTTTAGAAATTGTCAAATATCAAATGATAAACTTGGGAAAGCAATTTGGCACTGGTTACATGAAAATGATTCGTCTGCAGAGATCATCGAGCGAGATCAGCCGTGCCAATGGGGGAATTCTGAAGATATAACATCAGAATTTACCTTACCAAAAACAGCAGCTCAATTTCGATTTTCAATTGAAACATTACCCCGCTTATATGAATTTTTAGGCAATATCGCCAATGGGTGAAAAACGCATAACCAGCCGCTCCACCAGACGCCGGGAAACATCGCGGTTTTTGTTCAATATCCGGGCGGCGCTGGTGGGTGCGACCATGATTCGTATGAAAAATTCTTCGCATAGGGCACAAGTTTCGCCAACAATACATTTGAGATCCTAAAGACGTTATTACGGAGCGATTCGAAGAATTCAACTCGCATTGAAATTTTGCGTTTGTTGAAAATTACTGCTCCGTAACCGCCACCCCTCAATTCCACGTTCGGTTTAGAATGGCTGCATCTTTTTTGGATCAAACGCCGTATGGCGGCATGGGCAACGCTCCGGAACCAACCAATGGGTTTCGGTGGCATCCAGTACTTGCTGCTGGTGCGCCTTATGGCCCTTTTAGCCGCCTTGGGTCTGTTTGCTCTTTTTGTGCTTGCGCTTTTTTCTATCAAAGGGCGGATCGGACGACGGCGGTTTGCTGGAGTTGTGTGAGTTCTTCCGGGTCTTAACCTCCAGATTCTCGATTCTTTTTTCATTTGATTCGACCCTTTGCTGCAGGTCGGCAAGCCTTTGCTCCAGATGCAAAATGTAAAGGCGCACCGCCTGCGGTGTCATCTGCCAATCGAGCTCTGAAAAGGGTCTGTCGGGTGCCATGAAAGGCTGCGCTGGTGAGCTTTTAGGATTGCCATTTATTTAAAATGGGCCGATATCCGATTCCTGAGTTGTAACAAAATAGTTGACACTGTAACAAATGATGATACATTATTGATATGATCAAAAGCTTTCGACACAGGGGGTTGAGTGAGCTTTTTGAAAGCGGGCGAACCCGCCGAGTCCGGCAGGACTTACAATCACGTTGCCTGCGGCAATTGGAAGCTTTGGATCAAGCGGAGGTTTTAAGCGATTTGAATGTGCCGGGGTTCAATTTCCACGGCCTTCATGGAGTTCCGAAACGCTACAGTATCCACGTTAATGGCCCATGGTGTATCACTTTTGAATGGGAAGATGGTGAGGCTCAGCGGGTCGATTTTGAACAATATCATTGAGGTAAATCATGTCCGAATATTACACCAAACGTCCTTTAAATCGCCCACCAGTGCATCCCGGTGAAATTCTGCGTGAAGACGTGCTCCCAGCGCTCGGAATTTCTGTGAGCGAAGCGGCTCGCAAATTAGGTATTTCGAGACAACAGTTGCACCGTGTCTTAGCCTGCACTCATCCCATCACAACCGAGATGGCGCTAAGGATTGGAAAGTTTGCCGGCAATGGTCCAGGGCTTTGGTTGCGCATGCAGCAATCATATGATTTGTGGTATGCCGAACAACGATTAAAGGATGAACTATCTGAGATAGAGACAATCGAAGCGATAGGTTCCAATACCTAACCCGACATTTGAGACGCAAGCAGGGGAAAGCGAGAAACGCCATGTTCAACGAAACCGATATCGAGAAGTTCAAGGCGCGAGTGCGCGGCGAACTGATCCAACGCGGCGATCCAAGGTACGAGGAGGTGCGAAAGGTCTTTAACGGGATGATCGACAAGCGACCCGCCCTGATCGTGCGGTGCTCGGGCGTCGCGGACGTAATCGCGGCCGTCAATTTCGCTCGTGAGAATCATCTGTTGACAGCGATTCGCGGTGGTGGCCACGGTGTGGTGGGCAACGCCGTGTGCGACGCGGGTCTTGTGATTGATCTGTCCGCGATGAGGAGTGTTCACGTCGATCCTAAGAATCAGACGGCTCGAGCCGAAGGCGGAGCCACCTGGGGAGACTTTGATCATGAGACGCAAGCGTTTGGCCTGGCCACCACTGGGGGCATTGTCCCCACCACCGGCATCGCGGGGCTCACCTTGGGCGGCGGCATCGGATATCTCAACCGAAAGTGTGGTCTCACCTGCGACAACTTGTTATCTGCCGAGGTTGTGACCGCCGATGGACGATTGCTGCGGGCGACTGCCGGGGAACACGAGGACCTTTTCTGGGGCTTGCGCGGCGGGGGTGGCAACTTTGGTGTGGTCACCTCTTTCCAGTACCGCCTTCACATAGTGGGCCCCGTGTTGGGAGGTGAAATTGTCTATCCCTTGGACCAGGCAAAGAAGGTGCTGCGTTTCTACCCAGACTGGTCCACGGCGGCTCCGGACGAGGTTCGGGCAGATGCAATGCTGCTCTCAGGACCCGAGGGCCCGGCACTGGACGTCATCGTTTGCTACTTCGGGGCGCTCGAAGAGGGCGAGAAAGTGTTGCGGCCCCTGCGGTCGTGCGGGTCTCCCATGATTGACACTGTCGCCCCGGTTCCGTACGCGACGGTCCAAAACCTCCTCACCGAGGTATTCCAGCCCGGTCGGCTTCACTACTGGAAGGCCGGGTTCGTCCATGCGCTCAGCGATGACGCCATCGAAGCGATCGTGGACTTCTTCACAGGCGCTGTTCCCGGGTTTTTCGCCGCAATCGCGATTGAGCACCTGGGCGGGGCCGTCGGTCGCGTTGGCCCACAGGACACCGCGTTCAGTCACCGCGACGCGCAACACAGTCTCCTTGTGTTGCGGATGTGGCACGATCCTGCCGAATCCGAAGCCAATATTGACTGGGCTCGCCGGTGCTACCGGACCGTAGAGCCGTTCTTGAAAGGTGGGGTGTACGTCAACTATCTGGGTGACGAGGGCGAATCCAGGGTCATGGCTGCCTACGGTGCCAATTATGAGCGACTCGCGGCGATCAAGAAAAAGTATGATCCCACGAATTTTTTCCGCCTTAACCAGAACATCAAACCGGCTTGAAACAGATGGCACGCCGAATCCATAAGGAAGCGGAATACGCCGGGTCTTGATGGAAAGCAAAGCGGCGCGGCAAATGAGTTCAACCTTTTGATGGTAATGCAATGAATGGGCGTAAAGTTGTTGTGAATGACCTCATGCAAAAAGGCTATGTCTATTATCTTACTGAGCCTGCGGGTAAGAACTTCCATCCGGAATTCAAGCCAGATCTGACACCAAAGCAAATGCTAGAAATGGGTGTATTTGGCGGCAAATACATGACCGATTGTAGAGGTGAATTTCCGGAGATTTGGTATGCCAAGGCCAAGCTCTGTCATGAACGCCATGACCCTGAACTGAATTTCTTTGGAATCAATGCCTCCCTACCATTGTCTGTATGGCTTGAAAAAGGGTGGATTTACCTTGAAGATCCTCGAGGATGGTTTCAGTGGTATTGCAGGTACTATGTGGGTAGAAGATGCCCCGATGATGAGCGTCAGATCAAAAGATGGAAAGCAATGAGGAGGCATATTGCTCAGCTCCAAAAGCACTGCGGACAAGGGGATTTGGATTGCCGACCAAAGCAAAGACAGACGATGCTCAATTGGGCCTATGATAGTCGAGAGATTTGATCTCGGACCCCATAATGATTGAGACGATCCTGACAAGGTCGTGCTCAATCCAATGGGGTGAGACTTTGTGGACGGGTATTGATATTGATAAGATGACCCAGCCATTCATTAGAGTGGACGGTTTAATACCGAGGCGCGACAAAATTCCTCTCGCACTCAATTGCGAGGTTGTCGAAACTGTTTACATCGTAACCGACGCCCTTCAATTTCACATTATTCTTTTAGACTTTAGAGGCATGAAAATCACTTCATCAGAAGGGACAAAAGATATGGCGATAAATCCCAATTTCATTTCTCCTTGTGGTCTCTATTGCGGTGTTTGTGCTATTTACATAGCGGCGCGTGACAACAACATCAAGCTTAAGGAGCGATTGGTAAATTTGTACAAGGGTGGAACTCCCGGCATGGGTACACTCCCTAATAGCGATAAACTTTCGACAGAAAATATTCATTGTGGTGGGTGCTTGTCAGATGATCTTTTCTTGCATTGCCAGCAATGTGAGATCAGATCATGCACCAAAGAAAAAGGTTACAAATGCTTCATCAGAAACGCCCTATTTTCAAACACAAACTGCGCTAACTGCGTGGCTTGTGGGTTAGATCTGAGCATTTCATGAAAAAAAAAGCTGAAAAAATCCTTTCTTTTCTAAATGCAATTGAACCATTGAAATGTATTGCCAGACATTCATGGTGTTCTAATGGGAGGCATGAGAGTGTCCCGGAACACACTTGGCGTATGGCTTTAATGGCTATTTTGCTTGAAGATGAATTCCCTGAAATCGATATCAAAAAAGTCCTTGCAATGTGTATAATTCACGATATAGGTGAAATAAATGGAGACATTCCGGCGTTTCAAAAGGATGAAAATGACGATCTGAATGAAATTTTGGAATTGAAAAAGGTTATAGAAGTACTCCCTCATGAAATCGAATCAAAAATAATTTCATTACAAAAGGAATTCAATTCCTGCCAGACGCCAGAGGCAAAACTTGCCAACGCCTTAGATAAACTAGAGGCGATAATTCAACATAATGAAGCAGATATTTCAACTTGGGATGATATTGAATACGATCTGAATTTAACATACGGACAAGCCTATACGGACTATCATCCATTTCTGAAAATATTAAGGGGACTGATAAAGCAGGCAACCATTAACAAGATTCAATTGCATTGCAAATGAATTCCAGACGCAGCCGGCCGTTGGATATGCCCTCAAGAGAGGTGAGCAAATTTCAAGGGAGCGAAACATTTCCTCGCTCTGATTATTTATGGTCCAGTCCCTTTGATTTATTACGGGCTAATCCATCACCGAAAAAAAAGGGAGAAACCGTCATGACCATTCAAAATGAGCATTGGCCAAGATTGCCGCTGGAACAGTGGAAAGACACTTACGAGACGCTCCATCTTTGGAGTCAAATTGTAGGAAAGATTCGCCTGTCCCGGATGCCTTGGATCAACCATTCATGGCACGTCCCTCTTTACGTCACGGCACATGGACTGACTACCTCACTGATCCCCTATGGTATTCGTTCCTTTGAAATCGACTTTGATTTTATCGACCACCGGTTGCATATCGTTACCTCAGGCGGCGAGCGCCGCTCATTTACCCTCAAGCCGATGTCCGTGGCGACCTTCTATCAGAAAATGATGGGGGTTCTCAGCGAATTGGACATTGAAGTAAGCATCTGGCCAATGCCCGTCGAGATCCCAGATCCCATCCTGCCTTTTCATGAAAACGAGGAGCAAGCTGCGTACGACTCGGAAGCCGTCGAGCGCTTCTGGCGGGCTTTGCTGCAGGTGCATCGGGTTTTCACGGACTTCCGTGTCCGCTTCATCGGAAAGGTGAGCCCCGTGCATTTTTTTTGGGGCGCGTTCGATCTCGCAGTTACTCGGTTTTCTGGACGGACTGCACCGAAACATCCAGGAGGAGTCCCTAATTGTGCGGATTGGATTATGCAAGAGGCGTATTCGCATGAGGTGTCGAGTGCTGGTTTTTGGCCGGGTGCAGGTTTGGGCGAGGCTGCATTCTACGCATATGCCTACCCGGAACCGAATGGTTTCAGCGAGTACCCGGTGCTACCGGACGCGGCTTACTACCATAAGGACCTTAGAGAGTTCATAATCCCCTATGAGGCTGTGCGAACGGCCAAGGAACCGGACACCATACTTTCGGATTTCTTGCAGAGCACCTATGAAGCCGCTGCTGACCTGGCAGGTTGGGACCGCAGCACATTGGAGCGCAAAACTGACCCGACGGGCAAGTGAGTCCTAAGGAAGAGAACGGGGTCTTAAATATTAATCATCCGAGAGAGGAGCAGGTGTCACATCTTGTATTTTGATTATTCCAAGCTGATAGTAAAATTGAGATGCGACCCTGGGCGCCGAGCGTTTATAAGCACACTTGAGGCCCGGAGGTGATGCCGTGGGAATGCAGCAGCTTCACAAACACTGGGATCAGGTTCGATCCAGCTTTTGGTTTCTGCCCTCGATTTTGATCGGCGGTGTGGTCGTCTTCGCCTTCGCCACCCTCACCTTGGATGTGGCGGTTTCGGATCGGTGGCTGAGGGACTGGGGCTGGATCTACACCGGAAGCGCGGAGGGGGCAAGCACGATCTTAGGGACAATCGCCGGTTCGATGATCACCATCGCCGGGGTGGTCTTCTCGCTTACTCTGGTGGCCCTTACACTCGCCTCATCGCAGTTTGGCCCCCGCCTGCTTCGCAACTTCATGCGCGACACCACCAATCAGGTGGTCATCGGCACGTTCGTCTCCACTTTTCTATACTGCCTGATCGTGCTACGCTCCATCCGCCGCGAAGACCCGGGCTCGTTCGTTCCGCACCTGTCGGTCTCGGTCAGCGTGCTGCTGGCGCTGGCGAGCGTGGGGGTGTTGATCTACTTCATCCATCATGTCGCTGTGTCCATCCAGGCAGACGAGCTAATCGCCCGGGTAGCCTCCGAGTTGATCCAGGGGATCGAGCGCATGTTTCCCGAACAGATCGGCAAAGGAGGTCCCCGGCACCAGGCCGGGCAATTCGACGCTCTTATCCCCGAGTCATTCGATCGCGATTCGCGCCCGATTTGCGCCGTCGGTGACGGCTATCTTCAGTTGATCGACCAGAATGCCCTTTTGAAGCTGTCCGTAAAAGAAGACGTACTCATCGGGGTGGAACGGAGACCCGGCCACTTCATCATCGCCGGTACCCGGTTGGTGCGGATCTGGCCGGGGGACCGGGTCACCGATCGGTTGGAGACTGAGGTCAATGCTGCATTCGTTCTGGGAAGCAACCGGACCCCGGTCCAGGATGTCGAGTTCTCCA
>QZIJ01000037.1 GCA_003598975.1 Anaerolineaceae bacterium
TATACTTTACAATCTCGGACCGGAAAGATAAGGGAGATACCATGCCGACACGTTTGATTGTTTCAGCCCCTGCCACAGGCAAAACAAATGCCTGTATCGACGATATTCGCGTCGTACTTGAAAAATACCCGCTTGCCAAAATTCGTGTGATCGTCCCGGATCGTTTACAAGCTGCCTATTTCCGCCGTCGCTTGTCGGCCAGCGGCGGATCAATCGGTGTATACGTTGGAACATTCAACGACCTGTATAAGAATATCCTGGAAAAATCTGGTGGATATGTTCCTGTTGCCTCGAATGCGCTCCTTCACCGCATTGTTCAGGATGTTGTGGATGCAACCCCATTGGTTCATTATGCAAGCCTGCGGACCCAGCCGGGGTTCATTCTTGCCTTGCAAGATGTCTTTGCTGAACTCAAACGCGCCCTGATCTACCCAGAAACTTTCATCAATTCTTCAAAAGGTACATCACTCGCCCAACAGGAACTGGCACAGCTGTATGTCGCCTATCAAACAAAGTTGCGAAATATGGGATGGGCGGATTTTGAAGGGCTGAGCTGGCTGGCTGTCGCCGCCCTGGAAGAGTCCCCAAACCTGATGGAAAATTCAATGCAACTCCTGGTGGTGGACGGCTTTGACTCCTTCATCGGAACACAAAGAAGGATATTACAGCTTCTGGAGAAATTCACCAACCTGCTGATCACCCTACCTGGGGAAGTCGCATTCTCCCGAACTGCACATAGACGATTTGCTCGCACCTATTCCTCTTTGCAAAAAGACTTTTCACTGGAACTCTTGATAAATAGTTCAACAAACTTTCTTCCCGCCGATATTGCCCATGTGGAAAGCCATCTTTTTACGTCCATCCCCGCTTCAATCATAAAACCCATCCAACCCTTCCTGCGGGAACTACGCTCTCCTGCTGAAGAGTCAAGGGAAGCTCTGCGTTGGATCAAGTCCCTTGTCATACGAACTGCCATTCCTTTACAGGAGTGCGCGATCTTTGCGCCCGACCTGAATCAATATCGACCCTATCTGCACAGCGCGGCACTTGAGTTCGGACTGCCAGTTCATTTCACCCAAAGCGACTCTCTCACTATGTCGCCCGCCATCACAGCACTTCTCCATCTATTGAGCCTGCAAACGCAAAACTTCCGAACCAATGCATTATTCAAAGTGCTGCGATCCCCCTACTTTTCCTTTGGTCTGCCCTTGGAAATAATCGACTCGCTGGAACAAGTCAGTCACCTCGGGATGGTTGTGGAAGGGCGGGAACAATGGAATGAAATATGGGAGAGACTCTCCCCATCCGGCACAAGCAGCCCTATTGATCTCGACGATGAACGTACATTAAAAAAGCTTCCGCATGGGATAGCTATCCAACCGCTCCAAACCCATCTCGATGATTTCTTTCAAATGATTACACCGCCGGAAGGTGTTCGTTCGCAAACGGAATGGACCCGTTGGCTGGAAGACCTGCTGACCAATCTGCATTTTCATGAAAATAGCAACGGTGAACAGGATGAGATTGCTTTGGAAGGATTCCGAGAGGCGCTTCGTGCCCTGGTAATGAGCGAATCCATTGTGGGTGCTCGGGTGGTGGACTATCAGCAATACCTCTCCGACCTGCAAAACACGCTGGCAGGCAGTGCGCTCTCCGAACCATCTGCTCCGGGCGCTTCCATCCTGATCGGAAATATTCGTGAAGCACGCGGCTTGCGCTTCAAGGCAGTTGCGATCCTGGGTCTATCAGAGGGGCTCCTTCCATCTGTAGAACGCCCTGATCCTTTCCTGCCTGAATCATTGCGGGAGGAATTGGGACTAGACTCGCGTTTGGAACGTGAACAGGGTAGTTTGTTCTATCAAGCAGTCACCCGCGCCGATGCCCACCTACTACTGACACGCCCCTATCTTTCAGAAGATGGCGAACTGTGGGAAGCCTCACCGTATTGGAACGCGGTGGAATCTTTGTTTGAAAAAAACACCACCGTACAAAAAACCCGTCCGGACGATCCGCGCCCTCTTACGGATGCTGCCTCTTCTCAGGAATTATTGTTCTGGGCGGTCCGCCGCAAAGGCGTGCCTCAACATTATGCCGACCTGGAAACACGCTGGCATCAACTGCAACACGCACGCGATGTGATCCGATCCCGCCGTGCCAAACTTGCCGATGGAACCTACGAAGGCGCAACTCATGATTTGCAAATGGAACTTACCAAACGGTTTGCGCCCGAGAAGGTCTGGTCCGCTTCACGACTGGAAACCTATGGCACTTGCCCGCAGATGTTCTACGTTAAAACCGTACTTGACCTGGAGGCAACTGCACCCCGATCCCTGGGATTGGACATTGCCCAGGGGGGTTCGATACTGCACAAGGTCCTGGAAGAGGTATACCGAACTGCCGATAATCCAGAGAAAGTCGATTCAGTGCTGAAGCGTCTCCCCGAAGTCGCCAAATCGGTCTTTGCCACAGCGCCACAGGATTTTGGCTTTCGCCCCTCCGAGTTGTGGGAACTCGAACAGGACCAATTCATTGCGATGTTAGAAACCACAATTGTTGCACTTGCTAAAGCCTCGGACGGCTGGACACCAATGGCATACGAACAAGCCTTTGGAATCCAGGACACTCCCCCCTTGGAGATCGAGTTGGATGGAGAAAAGGTGTTATTGCGAGGCTTGATCGACCGCATTGACCAGGATGCAGACGGGAATCTGCGCGTTGTTGATTACAAGACTGGCAGTTCTCACTTATCCAAAGAAGATCTGATGCACGGCAGGCGTTTGCAACTGCCGTTGTATGCCCTCGCTGCAAAAGAAGCTTTGAAGTTGGGTGAACCTATTGAGGGAATGTATTGGAAAATTCGAGCTGCAGAATCCGGTTCTTTGAAGCTTTCCACTTTCAAGTCCGAAACGGGCGAAGGCATTGAAGTTGCGATTCAAACCTCAAAAGAGCACCTCACCCGTATCCTGAAAGGCATCCGCACCGGTGACTTTCCTCCCGTTCCACCCAAAGGCGGCTGTCCCGATTATTGCCCCGCCGCGCAATGGTGTTGGCGTTATCAAAAGGGAGGCTGGTAATGGCTGAGACACTAGCACAACGGGTTGTCAACACCTTTGGTCTGACGAAGGATCAACGTACATCCGCATTAGAGCGCGGAAAAAATATTATCGTTACTGCCGGCGCCGGCAGTGGTAAGACCCGCACCCTAGTCGCAAGGTACGCGTCCTTGTTGGCAGATGGGCTTTCCCCACGTCTGGTGGTGGCGATCACGTTCACAGAAAAGGCTGCCCGGGAAATGCGCTCACGTTTACGCGGGGCATTGTTGGACCTGGTATCCAAGGCGGATACCTTAGATGAACGTGCCTTTTGGACATCCCTGAACAACCAGATGGATTCCGCCCGGATCGGCACCATCCACAGTCTGTGCGCCGAGATCCTGCGCGCCCATCCTGCTGAAGCCGGGGTCGATCCACGTTTTGATGTGATCGACGAGGGTTTGGCAAAGACCCTCAAGAAGCAATTGGTGGAAACGGTTGTGATCGGTATGGTTTCCCAGACAGAATACAGATACTTGTTTCAAGCGTTGGGAACTCAGGGAGTACAAGACCTGCTTGCCATCCTGCTGGACAAGCGACTGGAAGCAAGTGAGATATTCGCATCTGCCCTGGATGGGGACGCCATTGTGCGCTCTCATCTCGAAGTCCGGTTTCATGCTCCAGCAGTCATGGATTGCATCAAGGAATTACGTGGTTTCACAGAACGGCAGGTATTCGATGACGCGGGCGATAAACTCGCCCCACAGATCATCGATCTATTGAAGGAATGGGAAAGCGCAGAAGAAGCGTTTACAAAGGGCGACGTCATCGCTTGTACCCAACACCTGCATAAAGCGCGCCGCGATTTTCTGAAAAAAGGCGCGGGCAAAAAAGGCAGGGTAAAGGAAATCCATGCCGACCTGCAGGCGGTATATGATGAATTTCTTGACCCCTTGATCGGTGGCGCCAACTCCAAGGATGAACCGCCCAGCGCCGAATCCGAAGCGACCTTTAAGACAATCCTGCCCCTGGTCGAAAAAAGTTTTGAGACCCTGCATCAGTCCTATCGATCCGAATTACAACTGCGCCACGCGCTCGACTTCGATGACCTTGAATATGGGGCAATGTCCCTGCTCCAACAAGATGCGATTCGTGCTGTCTGGCAGAATGAAGTGCAAGCCCTGTTGGTGGATGAATTTCAGGATACAAACCCGCGCCAACGCAGGATTGTGGATGCCCTGGCAGGCACAGGTGGTCGGCTTTTCGTGGTGGGCGATGACCGTCAAAGTATCTATCGGTTCCGTCGTGCCGACGTAACTGTCTTTCGTGAAGTGCAGTCGCGAGCCCACGCCCAGGGTGATCTAGTCCTTGATCTGGATATCACCTACCGCGCCCATGAGTCCCTGTTGGATGCCACCGGCAACCTGCTCGCAGGTGTGATGGGAACAGAAGATCGTCCAGGGCAACCCTTTTATGTTCCATTCCGTCCGTTGAACGCGCATCGCAAGGCAAAACCAGATCATATCTCCGATCCGCATATCGAGTTCATCCTGGGCGCCGGGGAGGACGCCGAAGATGCCCGTCCCATAGCGGCGCAAGCCCTTGCCCAGCGCCTACTCAAACTCCGTGAAGAGGGACAGATCCAAAGTTGGGATGATGTCGCCCTGCTCTTTCGCGCCTCGACCGGATATACCTGGTATGAAGATGCCTTCGAAGATGTCGGCATTCCTTTCGTTACGGTGGCAGGACGGGGATTTTACGAACGTCCTGAGATCCGCGATATCCTGAACATCCTGCGCGCCCTGGCGGACCCTGCCGATGATCTGGCTATGGCAGGTTTGCTGCGATCCCCCGCGTTCGGTTTAAGCGATTCTGCGTTGTATCTCTTGCGTCATCACGGAGTGGAGAAGTCATCTTATTGGAACGCCCTGCGTGAAGATAATTCGTACCTAAACGAATCAGATCAAGCCTGCACCAGACGAGCGGTATCCATCTTGAATGATCTCCTCCCGCGTGTGGATCGCGAATCTGTGGCAGACCTGCTCAAGGAACTGGTGGATGCAGTTGATTACCGCGCCATTCTTGCCATTGAGGGTGAACGCGGTTCAAGTGGACGACTATGGCGCAATCTCGACAAACTGCTCGCTGATGCTCAGGGCAGCGGCTTGGTCAGTGTGCGTGATTTTCTGGAATACCTCATCACCCTCAACGATGCCGGCGCCCGCGAGGGAGAAGCCCCTGCTGATGCACAAGGCGCCGTGCGTCTGATGACCATTCACAAATCCAAAGGGCTGGAGTTCCCCGTTGTAATTCTGGCGGATGCCACCCGCACCACCATGAATAGAAGTGACCCGGTTTATCTTCTGCCGGAGATGGGCTTGTCCATCCAGATAAAACCGGAGCCGATGTTGTATCGTCTCTCCAAACAATTGGATGACCTGCAAAACGAAGCTGAGTCTGGACGCCTTTTGTATGTCGCCATGACTCGTGCCAGGGATAAGTTGATCGTCAGTGGGCATGTCAGCCAGGGCAGAAGCAAGATTGCCGGCTGGATGAAGGAACTATGTGTGATTTTGGAAATCTCTCCTGATGAGTTTCTTGACGAAACAGGACTCTACTCTCAACCCAAGACTGCCCAAAAACATCCCGTCCTGGTATGGTGTTCACATGGGCAGGGTGCGCAGTCCCAAACGGAGGTGCTTACTCCATCTGCATTACCAGCAGAACCACAGGCATCGCCGCTGTATGAGCCAATAATCGATCCTGTACAAATTTCCATTGAAGCGGATGAGGAAACCGTTCGACGCGTCTGGCGCGCGACCGAGCCGTCATTATATGTACCACCAAGTGTAATCGGGCAGATGACACATAAAGCCCTGGAACTCTGGCTGCACGTGGATGACTCCCGCCTGATTCCCTTGCTAGAATCACTGACGCTGGATGCCGGGCTTGCGACCGAAGAGCAGCGCGTCGAGGCGGTGCAGCGTGTGCGTGAGTTGATCGAGCGTTTCTGTGCCCATCCGTTGCGTGAAGAGATCGAGCATGCCGATGAACGTCATCATGAGGTGCCGTATACCCGCATGAATGGAGACCATTCCGAGACGGGATATATCGATCTGCTCTACCGTAAGGAAAATGAGTGGTTCGTGGTGGACTTCAAGACCGATGCAATCCACTCAGAAGAACAGTATAAGGAATTGGTGGGGAAGTATTCCAGGCAACTGGAACGATATGCCAGCGCCATCAAGCAACTATTTGGGCAGGAGCCAAAGTTATCGCTTTGTTTCCTGGACAACAACGGGCGAACGTATATCGCGAATCAATCCTAATCATTAGCGGAAATATTCATTAGACAAATCAGCCTCCCTAGCCTACAATAACAGACAATCAAGAAACCCTGTTTAGGCACGCCTTTCTTCATTGTGGATGTAAAAACCATTTTATTTTTTGAGATGGGATCCGCCCTGCGGGGAGTTCAGAAACAAATTGAGTAGTAGTGTATGCCAAAACGAAAAAGAAAATCCAATCAAGGTTGCTGTCTGGTTTCGTTGGTGCTTTGGCCGTTCCAATTGTTGGAGAGTCTTGTTAATTCCCTCAGTTCTCCGAATACCACCCCACGACCTCAGACAACGCAGAGGAAGAAGATCGCGCCTGCCAATACCAAAAGGGTAACAAGCGCGGATCGGTTTGTAGATGTTACGCCTGGTAGGA
This sequence comes from Anaerolineaceae bacterium, assembly GCA_003598975.1. Classification (GTDB taxonomy): domain Bacteria; phylum Chloroflexota; class Anaerolineae; order Anaerolineales; family Villigracilaceae; genus Denitrolinea. Next base: position 6,744 of record QZIJ01000037.1, read on the forward strand.
GGCAAAGCTATACACCTTCCACAGGCGTCACCATCACTTATGAAAACAGGGGGACGAGCTTTGTAAAAGAAGCGCAAAAGTTGAAGGGTAAGAAGGAAAATTTTGCCAATCATGTACCCTTCAAATGTTACTGGCCGACCTACAGTGACATGAATGGCTCGCAGCAACAATGGTACTTTTATTGGAGATCCCAGGCACGACAGAATACATTCCATCCCAGCGACCTAAGTTACATCTTCGTCCATGTATATGAGATCTTGAACCTGGTCGAAACGCCCGATCCAATTCAGGCGGCTGAAAGAATTCGTATCCTTTGGCTGGCATATCGCGAAAAATATCCAAACCTGGACCGCTACCTGCCGGATTGGGGCGGCGATCTTCTGGCTGTAAAAGTTGGTGGCGCCCAGGCATTAGCATGGTGGGAGTCCATCTTGAGCGTGGATGGGGTGGATATACCCGATCCCGTTATTAATATCATTGTGGAAAAAGCAATCCGCGCTAATGGCGTCGATGCGCTTCCTTATAAGATCTGGTCCCTATTGTCCGACTACCAGCCACGAAACAAGTTTTATCAAAAGTACAACGCGGATCACTTTGTCGATTTTTCCTATGAGAAAGCCATAAAGGTTGCCAACGCCCATTATCTCAAAACAACCGGCAAATCTGTGATCGACCATTTCGTTTCAGAGCGTGTCCTCAATTACGAGAAACCTGTTTTTTCATCCGCTTTGATCGGTTTTTCCCATCCGGCTTCCGCACGTCTGGCGACCGGGAGGGATTACGCCGGTTCAACACGGTTGGCAAATAACATCACATCCATCATGAAATATGCCGAAAACATCCTGAGAAAACAACTGAAGTTTTCGGCAAAATTATCCGGCATTGAACTGCCCGCCGAGCTTGCCCAACAACTGGAGCTGGCATTCCAACAGGAGAAGACCCGGCCCAGAAAACCGGATCCCATCAAGATCACCATCGATCATGAGCGGGTTGCCTCGCTTCATGAAGAGAGTCGGGCGGTAAGCGAGATGCTGGCTACAGAACAGGTCGGTGCAGAAAAGGAATTGCTGACCGATCTTGAAGAAACCCGTATCCTATGGAAATCCCTGCAATCCTCTGAACGGAAGGTGCTTGCCGGATTGCTTGCGAAGGTATGGAACACATTCGAACAGATCAAAATCGCCCTTGGCGTGGAACTGGAACAAGTTTCCCTGCTTTTGGAATCGATCAACAAGAAATCGTTGAGTGTGCTTGGCGATAAAATGGTATATCAAACCGACGATGCCATCCACCTGGCAGAGGATTTTATGGACGAACTGGAAGTTGTCGTAAAGGAGATGCCTCCCAGCCAGGATGACGCCTCTCAGGAAGGCATGGATGAACCCTTCAATCCGTGGGTGCAATTCTTTGACGCACTCGACCCCGTGGAAGTGGAGATCACGAAACTTCTTGGAACAGGCGGGCAATTGGAGGAAACAGAACTTGATGTCATTGCCAGGACTCACAATGCAATGAGAAACGCGGTCATGGATTCATTGAATGAAAAGGCGCAGGTACACATTGGGCAACTCCCCTTTTACCTGGATGGGATAACCTGGTTTGTGGAGGAGGAATATCTCCCGCTCCTGCGAGGACATCTTGGACTTGAGGTGAAATAATATGTCGATCACAAAACGCGAAGCAAAAACAATCCTGACTTCATTAAGTGCCGGTGTGGTTCCCCGAACGGGTCTTCGGCATATCTCCGTTGGACGCCTGCCGGAGGTTGCCGCTCTCAAAAGCGACCTGGATCATAACCGGGAGGGCGGCGCAACCGTTCGTTTTGTCATTGGCAGGTTTGGCAGTGGTAAAAGTTTTCTACTACAGCTGATGCGCACCTATGCCCTGGAAAGCAAGTTCGTGGTGGCGGATGCAGATTTCTCTCCCGAACGCAGGCTCTTTGGTTCGGGTGATGAAGCCATCGCCACCTATCGGGAATTGATGAAAAATCTCTCGACCCAGACCCGCCCGGATGGCAATGCGTTGCCAACGATCATCGAACGCTGGATCTCCGGCATCCAAACCGGTGTCGCCACAGAAAGCGGTCTCGATCACGGCTCCCCGGAGTTCGTCAGTCAAGTTAAAAGCCGAATCCTCAGCACGCTCAACGACATGCAGGAACTGATCCACGGTTTTGATTTTGGTTCCGTCCTGGCTGCCTACTATCAGGGATATGCAGAAAACAATGAAGAGTTGAAGTCCAGCGCCCTCCGCTGGATGCGCGGGGAATATGGCACCAAGACAGAAGCCTACGCTGCCTTGAAGATCCGAACGATCATTGACAGCGATAACTTCTATGATTATCTAAAGGTGTTTGCCATCTTTTTCCGAAAGATCGGTTACAGTGGTTTCACGGTCTGTTTGGATGAAGCGGCTTATCTTTATACGATCACCAACAGTGTTTCCCGAAAAAATAATTATGAGGCGATCCTCTCGATCATCAATGATTGTTTGCAGGGCAAGGCGGCACATATTGGCTTTATCTTTGGCGGCACACCCGAGTTTCTGGAAGATCAACGCCGTGGTTTATTCAGCTATGAGGCGTTACGTTCCCGTCTGGCAAGCAACCGTTTCCTCGGGGAGGGATTGCAGGATTTCACCGGACCGGTCATTAAGTTATCTTCCCTAACAACGGAAGAGATATTCGTCCTGCTCCAAAAGATCCGCGAGATACACCAAAGCCAGGCTGCAGCTCCGGTGAAAATGACAGATCAGGATATCCATGCCTACATGGAGGAAACGCTGCGCCGAATGGGTGCCAGGGAATTTACCACACCGCGTGACCTGGTGCGCGAGTTTGTCAATCTCTCGAATTTACTGGACCAGTATCCGGAGAAGACCTGGCAGGAAATTGTCATGGGCTTGCCGGCGCCGAAGGAAGACCAGCCGCAAGATGTTTCAATCTCCAATGATGAAGACCCATTGGATCGTTTCAGCGACTTCAAAGTGAACTAGCATGTCTTCCCCAAACGCCTTTGATCGGCTCGCTCCCTTTGTACAGGAATTTGTCTATCGTCTTGGTTGGCAGGAACTTCGGGAACTTCAAGCCCAGGCGATTAACGCGATCTTTGACAGCGAGAACGATGTCCTGATCACAACCGGCACCGCCAGCGGCAAGACCGAAGCGGCATTCCTTCCCATTCTGAGCCTGATCGCCCAGGAGCCAATGGGATCGATCAAAGCATTGTATATCGGTCCGCTCAAGGCGTTGATCAACGATCAATTCCGCAGGCTCGATCTATTGTGTGAAGCAGGCGATATTCCCATCCACCGCTGGCATGGCGATGTGGGCAGCAGTCAAAAAGCCGACCTCATCAAGCAGCCGGGCGGGGTCCTGCAAATTACCCCCGAATCCATTGAGAGTCTATTTGTCAACAAAACCAATCACCTGCATCGTTTATTTGGCGGTTTGCAGTTCATCGTAGTAGATGAAGTCCATTCCTTTATGGAATCGGATCGCGGTGTGCAACTCCGCAGCCAGTTGCAACGCATCGAGAAGTATGCAAAATCCAACCGTCCGAGACGGATTGGTCTGTCCGCCACCGTGGGTGATACGGAGGCGGCAAAGAGGTGGTTAAATCCAACCGACCCCTCGAAGGTGCAGGTCATCGACCCAGATGTCAGCCTGCCCCCAACGAAGTTAAGTCATTTGCATTTTTCTCTTACAAAAGAGGATATCCCTTCCGAGCTGCTTGACGATCTCTATGCTCTTACCAAGAACAAACGGTCGCTGATCTTTTGCAACAGCCGTAGGCATGTGGAGGTTCTGACGGCAGAATTGAACCGCCGCAATCAACGCGAACGCCTGCCTGAACATTTCCTTCCCCATCATGGATCGATCAGCAAGGAAATCCGCGAGGACGCGGAAGTCCGCATGCGGGATGATGACCGACCTTCCTCCGTGGTCTGTACGAACACGCTGGAATTGGGGATCGACATTGGTCAGCTGGATCTTGCCGTGCAAATGGACAGCACCCACACCGTGATGTCTTTTGTGCAGCGTTTGGGAAGGACGGGACGCCGACAGGACGCGAGCCGCATCATGCAGATTTACACATCAGAAATCGAGCCGGAAGCGGGTGATGAATTCTATGAAAGAATTCCCTTCTCCTTGTTGAAGTCATTGGCAATCGTGGATCTCTTCCTCGAAGGCTGGCTTGAGCCGCCCCTTGAGAGAACCGTTGCCTACAATGTTCTCTATCACCAAATGCTTTCCAGATTGGTGGAGACACATGGCAGTTCCCCCAAGGATTTGGCGGGGCATTTCTTAGGCTCGAATGTTTTCCCTGGTGTGACATCGCAGGAATATGCCGATCTACTCAAACATTTGGGAGCTACAGATCATATTGAACAGTT